>JANWXA010000009.1:15051-18417 GCA_025055465.1 Candidatus Kapaibacterium sp. | reverse complement strand
CTTCCGAACCGGGAAGATCCGCGAAAGAACCGAAGCGCCCTTGCGAGTACAGTTACTGCAGCGCCCACAGGGCTCCTGAAGACTAAAGTCCCGGAAGTATTGCAGCAAAAAGAGTCTCTTGCACGTTTGGGTTGTGGCGTACTCCAGCATCACATGGAATTTCCTCCACGCTCTACGACGCCGTTGCTCCAGCAAATCTGGTTGCACCGGGGGCTGCTCCGGAAGTGGCTGTGCCAGATAAATACCTGGCTGTAGACGGAGCGTCTCACAGCGGATCAATCCTGCATAGACCAGTGAGCGTAGTCCACGCTCCAGCTCGTCCGCACTCAACGCGTATCGGCGTAGCAGTTCGGGGACCGCAAGCACTACTGGACGAGAGTAAGCTTCCGCTCCAGCACCCCGCACGAGTGCCTCCACCACGCGCTGCCGCTCCGGTACCCTGTTACGCTGCCAGTACTCCATCAGTTCCTGGCGACTTGCCGTCCACTGCACCATTAGCTCGCCCACAGGCATTGTGGTTTGGAGGATACCAGCCAGTTCCAGCAAGCGCAGGATAGCTTCAACTGTTGTCTCCGATGTGCGTAACCGGTTAGCCATCTCCACCGGCGTCAGTGGCAACAATGATTCCCCTTGCGTCAATTGGCGAAGCATGTGGTAGACTCGCACAACCGTTTCCCAATTAGGATGAGCCGCTGCGATTAATCGCTGCTGTATGGTGCAATCGGTTGGGCTATAGAGGAGGATACATTCGGCCGGTTCCCCATCCCGCCCTGCACGCCCTGCCTCCTGGTAGTATGCTTCCAATGTGAGCGGAGGATCATAATGGATCACGGCACGCACGTCAGGTTTATCAATCCCCAAGCCGAAGGCTGAGGTAGCCACAAGCAGGGAGGTGTAGCCCTGCAAGAAACTTGTCTGCACCCGTTGCCGCACCTCTGCGTTCAAGCCAGCATGATAGGCTGCTGCCCGGAGCCCACGACGCTGGAGGAAGTCGCTGAGGCGATCCACCCGATGCCGCGAAGCCGCATAAACTATCACAGGAACACTGGCGTGGTCCGCACAGAGCTCAGCAAGCCGTTCCCGCTTCGCCTCAGGCTGCTCCACAACCCATGTTAGGTTAGGTCTGTCAAAGCCAAAGACAAATACTCGAGGCGAGCGTAGCCGTAGCTGCTCTACAATATCCCGCTGAACCTCTGGTGTTGCTGTCGCCGTTAGCGCCAGTACGGGCGGCCGCCCCAATCGCTGAAGCGCCACAGTGATCTGCAGGTACGCCGGACGAAAGTCGTGTCCCCACTCGGAAATGCAGTGTGCCTCGTCCACGGCCACAAACGCAAGGCAACCCCCCCGCAACCGATACAGAAAGCTCTCCTGCTGTAAGCGCTCTGGAGTAACGTAGAGGAGCTTGTGACTGCCACGCGAGCACTCTTCCAACCGCTGGAGTACTAAGGTGTCGGGTAGTCCACTGTGAAGGCACGTTGCCGGAATACGGCGCTGCCGAAGGGCCGCGACTTGGTCTTCCATGAGCGCAATCAATGGAGAAACCACCACTGCCATGCCTGGTAACACCACCGCCGGAAGCTGATAACACAGGGACTTGCCCCATCCCGTCGGCATTACTGCCAAAACATCCTCACCGGCAAGCACTGAGTGAATGATCTCCCGCTGCCCTGGACGATAATCCGAAAGACCGAAAACTGTCCGTAGAACAGCGCGCAGCTCCTCATCTGAAGGTCGCCCCGCTACTTGCCTTGGCATAGCACCTCCGCCGCCGACGCACCGGCGTAGACGTTGGCCCAACGTGGACAATTGTGCCGAACCAGGCGTTGTATCTTTGCATCGTAGGGTAGAACAGCATACCGCCTCGTCATGACGAAGGGCATCATCTTAGCTGGGGGGAGTGGTACACGGCTTTATCCAATGACCGCTGTCCTAAGCAAACAACTCCAGCCCATCTACGACAAGCCCATGATATATTATCCGCTGGCCACGCTGATGTTAGTAGGGATCCGGCAAACTCTTCTCATTACTACCGAACGCGACCTCCCCCACTTTCAGCAGCTACTGGGTGATGGCTCCCAATGGGGCATAGAACTGTTCTACGCCGTGCAACCCTGGCCTCGTGGTATCCCCGAAGCCTTTATTTACGGACGCGACTTCATCGGCTCCGACCAGGTCTGCCTGATTTTGGGTGATAACCTCTTCTACGGCAAGCTGGACTTTCTACGGGAAGCTTTGCGAACAAACATCGGTGGTACCATTTTTGGCTATCCCGTCCAGGAACCGCAACGTTATGGCGTTGTTGAACTGGCTCCCGATGGCTCTGTCCTCAGCATCGAAGAAAAGCCAACACATCCACGCTCGCCGTATGCCATTCCGGGACTGTATGTGTACACTGCCGACGTTGCCGACTTCGCCCAGACACTGCGGCCAAGCGCGCGCGGAGAACTAGAAATTGTAGACATCCACCGCATCTACCTCCTGCAAGGGCGGCTTCAGGTCCGCCTTCTGGGACGCGGCATTGCATGGCTGGACACTGGGACACCCGAAGCCTTGGTAGAAGCCAGCTCCTTTATACACGCCATCGAAAAGCGGCAAGGTACAAAGATTGCCTGTCTGGAGGAGATTGCTCTGCATCAAGGTTACATCACCCTGGAGCAATTCCACCAGGCAGTGGAACGCCTACCTGCAAGCCCGTACAAGAGTTACTGTCTTCGCGTAGCTACTGAGTACGAGCAGCTCCGCTCGGGTGTGCTACGCTAATTACCAGCGTTGTCCACCACGGTGGGAAGTACTCCGTCCGCCCCGAGGCTGTTCGGTTCGCTGCCGCGCGGGATTGACCACCAAGGTCCGCCCTTCAAACTCGCTGCCGTTGAGCGCATCAATGGCGCGTCGGGCCTCCTCGTCGTTAGGCATTTCCACAAAGCCGAAACCCCGTGAACGGCCAGTAAAGCGGTCCGTAATCACGGTTGCCCGATCCACCGTGCCATACTCTTCAAACCACGAGCGGAGTTGGTGCTCGTCAACCGAATACGGCAGGTTCCCGACATAAATATTCATGACCAACCCTTCCTGGGGAGCCTCGTTCCCTGCCCTCGCACACATCTGCTCAAACCCTGCGACGGCAGACCTATACTGTCGGCTCCGCCTCTGCACAGCAAGGCGCACAAATTTACGGCAAACTCCACTACCTGAAGCGAAGACAACAACTATGCAAACACCCCACCTTGAGAAACATACTGTGGAACCGGCTGCCGTCGTCTACAATTACTGTCTGGCACATAAAGCAAGGATGCCCCGGTACGTACACGTTGCCCTTCCTCTGCCCACAGGCAAGCTCTTCAGCTACCACGTTCCTGACACCATCAC
>JANWXA010000009.1:4992-15041 GCA_025055465.1 Candidatus Kapaibacterium sp. | reverse complement strand
TCGGGCTTCGGGTGATGGTGCCATTTCGGGAACGGGAGCTTACCGGCGTCATCGTAGAGGAGCTTCCCGCTCCGCCGCTGGCCTCCACGAGGCCCATTCGTGAGCTGCTGGATGAAACCCCAATCTTCTCTGATGCCCTGTTGCGCCTTACTCGGTGGGTGGCGGAGTACTACTTCTGCTCGTGGGGCGAGGTTCTCAAAGCTGCGCTTCCGCCAGGTATGGTCCCGCCACGCAGTACTCTGGTCCGCCTACTACGGGAGCCCAGTCCGGAGGAGCGCTCCATTTTGGAGCGGCGTTCCCCCAAGCGAGCTGCTCTGCTGTCCCTCTTGCAGCAGCACGGTAGCCCACTTAGCCTCCGCTACCTTGCCCGCCAACTTCACAGCGAGAGCCTCTCAGCACAGCTTCAGGCCCTGGAGCAGCAGGGCTATATTGCACTTCAGACCCAGTCCCCTACAACACCGCGGCCTCGCCAGATTCGTGCTCTGGAACCATCCCCCGACCTCCGTCTGGACCCTGCACACTTCCAGACCGTTGCAGAAGAACTCCAACGACGCTCACCCGCTCAGGCCCGCCTTCTGAATGTAGTATACACCTATGCCCTCCAGCACGGCACCGCTATGCCACTGCGCGAGGCTCTCCATCAAAGTCGCGTCTCCTCGACGACTGCACACCTGTTAGTGCGCCGTGGCTATCTCCAGGAAACAATCCATGAGGAGTCTCCGCGGGAGAGCGAGAACCACGAATTGAGCCTGGCCGAGCGGAATGAACTCGAGCTTTCGCTTAGCCGAGAGCAGGACTACGCTGTCCGCCGTATCCACGAGGCTTTGGACAGCTATGCGCCCAAGGTTTTCCTTCTGCGTGGGGTCACCGGCAGCGGCAAGACATTGGTATACATGCACGCAATCCGCAAAGCACTGGAACAGGGTCGGGGAGCATTGGTACTGGTACCGGAAATCTCCCTCACACCACAGCTCATTGACCGTTTCCGCGCCGCCTTCCCTGAGCGTATCGCCATCATGCACAGCCGCATGAGCGCCAGTGAGCGATTCCACGCATGGAGAGCAATCCGCATGGGGCACGTCTCCATTGTGTTGGGCGCACGCTCTGCAGTCTTTGCCCCGTTGCCCCGCATAGGACTACTAATCGTAGACGAGGAACACGAACCCTCGTA
Source organism: Candidatus Kapaibacterium sp. (assembly GCA_025055465.1). Classification (GTDB taxonomy): domain Bacteria; phylum Bacteroidota; class Ignavibacteria; order Kapaibacteriales; family HRBIN21; genus HRBIN21. Next base: position 13,870 of record JANWXA010000009.1, on the reverse strand, counting down.
CAAACAAGACGACCCTGCCCCGCGCTATCACGCCCGGGACTGCGCCGTGATGCGGGCACATATGGAAAGAGCCATCGCTATTTTGGGCTCGGCAACGCCCTCGCTGGAAAGCATGTTCAACGCCCAGGTGGGGAAGTATCACCTACTGGAACTCAAGCAGCGGGCAGATGGAGCTCAGTTGCCGACTATACGGGTCATAGATATCCGCCAGGGACGGCAGGCTCAGCGTATCCGCGGGCCTTTCTCCCATGAACTCATAGAGGCCATCCGACAGCGTCTGGAGAACCGCCAAGGCATCATCCTCTTTCACAACCGACGCGGCTTCGCCCGCTGGCTACAATGCCCTGACTGTGGCTATGTCCCCACGTGCGCACACTGCAGCGTATCGCTGACATACCATAAGGTATCCCGCCTCTTGCGCTGCCACTACTGCGGTTTTGCCATACCCCTTCTGGAAGACTGTCCGCAGTGCGGCAATCCACATCTCAGCGAAGTCGGTACCGGCACCCAACGCGTGGAAGAGGAGGTGGCAGCCGCGCTGTACCCAACGGTCCAGTATCGCATCGAACGGATGGACACCGATACCACAACGCGCAGAGGGGCGCACCGCCGCTTACTCCATCGCTTCGCCCGCGGAGAGATCCACATTCTTGTGGGAACCCAAATGGTAGCCAAAGGTCTGGACCTTCCTCACGTGACCTTAGTCGGTATTATCAATGCGGACTTGCAGCTCTTTATCCCCGACTTCCGCTCCGCCGAGCGTGCTTTCCAGCTCTTCACTCAAGTTGCTGGACGTGCAGGACGGCGCAGCGATACCCCGGGGGAAGTCTTTCTCCAAACAGCATACCCAGACCACCCCGCCATTATCGCCGTGCAGACCGGCAACGAAGAACTTTTCTATCACGACGAACTCCAGCACCGAAAAACCGCTCTCTATCCGCCTTTCACCCGCTTTGTGGTTGTGGAAATCTCCGGGGCGGACGAGGAAAAAGTACATCAACATGCTCATTTCTTCGCCGGTTGCATACCTGCACATCCGGCGGTTCTAAAACTCGGCCCAGCAATCCCGACGATCACGCTAATCCGGAACCGGTACCGGAGAGTGATCATTCTAAAAAACCTCAAGCACCTTGACCCCGCCGCTCACCATCTACAGGCTGTACTCCGGACAGCCTATAGTACGTACCGACACAAGCACGGCATTACCAGCATCCGTGTTGCCATCAACGTTGATGCATATGGAATGCTCTGACTCTGCCGCCGTACCGAAGCTCTGCCAAGCGGCGTACCCAGCGTAAGTTTGTATCTTAGGTTTTGCCCATATCCAATGCGGGCTGCGGTGAAAGAGCTCCTGCAACACCTCAACCCTGCTCAACGACAAGCAGTCACGCACGGTGACGGACCCCTTCTGGTCATTGCCGGGGCTGGCAGTGGCAAGACCCGGGTGCTCACTTATCGCATTGCCTACTTGCTCTGGCGCGGGGTATCTCCAGAGACGATTCTGGCACTGACTTTTACCAACAAAGCCGCCGACGAGATGCGCCATCGTGTCACAGAATTAGTATCCACCTCCCACGCACAGCGTCTCTGGATAGGAACCTTCCACAGCATGTTTGCTCGCATCCTACGTACAGAGGCTCCCCTGCTGGGCTATACCGCTGCCTACACCATTTACGACACCGAAGATTCCACCGGACTCCTGCGCTTGCTCCTCCGCCAGATGGGCATTGCTCCACATGTACTGGACCCTTCCACTGCACGACACGCGATTTCCCATCTCAAGAACCGCATGGTCTCCTGGCAGGAGGCCGCTGCTACCGCTACTAACCCGCGTGAGCGCCTGTTAGCACAACTCTACCAGGAGTACGACCGCCAGCTCCGCGCTAACAACGCCATGGACTTTGACGACCTCCTCCTCAACATTATCCGCCTCTTCCAGAATCACCCCGACGTCCTGACGCGCTACCAGAACCGCTTCCGCTATGTGTTTGTGGACGAATACCAGGACACCAACCGAACCCAGTATATGGCGCTACGCCTCTTGACAGCACGCTACCGCAACCTCTGCGTAGTCGGTGACGATGCCCAAAGCATTTACCGTTGGCGCGGCGCTGATATCCGAAACATTTTAGACTTCGAGCGTGACTATCCCGATGCAACGCTCGTTCGGCTGGAACAGAACTACCGTTCCACGAAGCGCATTCTGCTATTGGCCGACTCATTGATTCGGTGCAACCGCCACCAAATCCCGAAACGGCTTTGGACGAATAACCCCGAAGGTGACCCTGCAACACTACTGATCTGTGCCGACGAGCGGGACGAAGCGGCCCAGGTAGTTCAGCGTCTTGCATACGAGCACGAGTGCGGGTACCGCTACGGTGATATCGCCGTACTCTACCGAACGAACGCGCAGCCTCAAGCCCTGGAGGAAGCCTGCCGCCGAGCTGGCATTCCGTATGTCCTCATTGGCGCCATATCCTTCTACCAGCGGAAGGAAATCAAAGACGCCCTGGCCTATGTTCGCCTTCTAATCAACCCCGCCGATACAGTGAGCTGGCTGCGCATTCTCAATCTTCCCCCCAGAGGAATTGGGGCTGCAACAATTGAGCACCTGCGGACAGCGTCCCAAGAATGGGGATGTGGTCTCTGGGAAGCTATGGAGCGGTGCCAGGAGATTCCCCACCTGCGCCGTTCCGCCTGTGAAACGCTCTCCCAACTTGTCGCTCTTGTCCACCGTTTCCAGGATGCTCTACGTCGGCAGCCCTTGGACATTGCCGTCTTGGAATATTTAGAAGCCACTGGCCTCCTTGCCTATTACCGAAACGAAGACAAAGAGGAGGAACGCTATCGCAACCTGGAACGCTTCATAGCAACGCTATCGGAGTACGTAGAACAGAGCCCTTCACCCAGCTTGCAGGAATACTTGCAGCATATCTCGCTCCTGAGCGAGATAGACCAAACCCCGGACGCTACTGATGCTGTCCTGATTATTACTCTACACGCCGCCAAGGGCCTGGAATTCCCAGTGGTCTTCATCACAGGTCTGGAACAGGGTCTTGTCCCCATCGCTCGTTCTATCAGCACGGCAGAAGAGCTCGAAGAAGAGCGACGCCTGCTGTACGTAGGCATCACCCGTGCCCAACACAAACTATACCTTGCCTATGCCCAATACCGCCGGCGTTGGGGCGAGATGCTACCGAGTCAACCCTCCCCCTTCCTTTCCGAGCTGCCCTCTGAACAGCTTGTTGTCGAGCACAGCCCCAACGTCCTCCCTACCTCCGTGTCGGTGTTCTCTGCGTCCGTCCGGAAGGCCGAGGCCGCTCCGACCCTGGGGCTGCGCTTGGGCGCACGCGTACACCACCCCGTCTTTGGTGTTGGTGTTGTGGAAGCCCTTTCCGGTAATGGTCAGGATTCGCGTGCCTTGGTGCGTTTTATTAGTGCCGGACGCAAACTTCTACTGCTGCGCTACGCACGATTGCAGGTATTGGAATGACTCAGACAAGGTTAGAGTACAAGGAGTCGCCCATACAACAGCGTGGTTGCCCTGAGACAAGCGCCCCTGGCCCTTACGTCGCTGCTTCTTCCTCCCACCGCACTTACGGAAGGCAAGACGGGAAATCGGTAGGCTGCTGCTCTTTACCTTCTACCATTTTGCTTGTACGAATGCTGGGGGCGGCATCCGACAACGGGGTTCCTATAAACCAAGTTCTCTGCCCACAACAACTGTTGACGACGTTAGCCCCGCTGGCTTCTGTAGGATTGTTCGCCAAAGTTCATGGTATTGGAAGAGATGGAAAGCCCCCTGTGCGGAATCCTCTGCTGCCCACAGCTCCGAACAGCCTACCTATCCATACGTCTCCAGCGTCGGAAAAACTGTACTGCGGGCGACTCTACACTGAATGAGCGCGTGCGCAATGAATAAGTCGGCTGCAGCCATAGGATTCTTGGGAGGAGTGCTTGGTAGCTCCCTTTTCCTCTTTGGATGTCGCGCTGTGCTCCCTGGGGTGTCCGCTATCTGCCCAGAGCCCGAGCCACCAAGGTGCTCTGCTTTTCCGTGGCGAGGGCAACCGCGTGATACCCTGTCGCGCACCGACAGAACGCACTGGAAAATAACAGCTATCGAGGGGCTTTCCAATCCAGCGGTTGACGAACTATCTCTGCATCCCATGCCCGACGGCACAGCCTGGGTTACTGTAATGGAGAAAACCCGGCAACGGATCGCTCTTGCCCGCTTTACCCAGCCTCACCGTGCTCGCATAGAAGCAGTATGGCAGAGTACCCTCCAGCACGTGGGCATGCCAACGGGAACACCCTCCCGTCTCTTCGTGGCTGGTCGCCCTGCCAAGTCCCATTCGACTGACATTCAACTCTTCACCGGCCAACTCCGCGGAGATACGCTGGTGCTGGACTCCGCCTTGAGCTGGGGCCATCCACCGCCAGCATGGGAATCACAACCAGCCCTATCGTCCGATGCCTCTCTCCTCTTCTTCGCCGCCGACTACCCCACTGGTTACGGCGGAACTGACATCTACTTTGCCGTACGCCAAACCAATGGAAGCTGGGCAGGACCGTACAATTGCGGCCCACAGATAAACTCGGCGTGTAACGAGCTAACACCCTCAGTGAGTAGAAACGGGCACTGGCTCGTATTCGCCTCCAACGGACATACAAATGTCGGAGGCTACGACGTGTTTGCTGCCCCAATAAGCCCGGCCTTCTGGGAGTGGGTACGCCGTGGAATGCCTCATCTACCCTCGGACACAGAGCTCGTCACTCCGTGGTTTGGTGAGCCAGAGAATCTCGGCATCCCCATCAACTCCGATGCCGACGAGCTGGCGCCGATAGCCCCAGGTACTCCTGATTCGCTTCTGTACTGGAGCTCGAACCGTGCCGGTAGCTTCGATCTGTACATTATGCAACGGCATGAAGCACTGGTTACCCCTCTGTCCCCATCACCAGAAGTCGAAGTAGAGCTCCGCGGGGAAGTTCGCGAACAGGAAACGCAGCGGCCTATTGCGGCGGCGGAGGTTCGCGCTCACCGTCCCGGCAGGCCTACCCCGATTGCTCGTACGACAACGGACACCGCTGGACTCTATCGCCTTCGCCTCCCTGCACTGACTGAACTGGAGCTGATTGCTCAAGCTGGCGAGGTCTTTTTCGATGTCCGGCGCATCGTAACTGGCACCTCCGATACAACCCTGCCTCCGCTGGAATTGCCTGCTCGCCTCTTCCTCCGCCTGAATTTCCCCTTTGATCGATACGACAGCCCTTATCCCTTTGTGCTGGACAGCGCCGGGGAAGAGACTCGGCTGACTTGGCAACAAGCACTGGACCTATTGGCGGAAAACCTGCTACGATACCGTGAACAGCTACAACAAGTGACCTTAGTTGGTCACACTGATGATATCGGCTCGCCCGGATACAACCACTGGCTGGGGCAGAGGCGCGTAGAATTCGTAATCGAGGAGCTACTCCGACGTGGGGTCCCCGCCGAACTATTGCGAGGGGAGTCCGCAGGGCAAAGGCAGCTATTACCCCGTTACGAGGGGGAAGCCTTAGAACGGTGGCGCAAACGCTGCCGCCGCGTAGAGCTGACTAAGGCCTTGCGCAATCCATGAGCGCTGCTCCCGCCTCCACACATCGCCGCCGTCTTTATAGGCTGCTACTCATCGGCGGGCTGGCCTGGCTGGGAGGTTGCATCTACATTGCCTTCCGTGTCTTCCAGGGACTGCCTCCACTGGAACAATTAGAAAATCCGCCCCAAGAACTCGCCAGCCGCGTCATGAGTGCGGATGGTGAAGTTATAGGACAGTTCTTCATCAAACGCCGTGCATACCTGCCCTTTGATAGCATCCCGCAAGCATTTCTACAGGCGCTCATTGCCACGGAAGATCGGGCATTCTACCGACACTGGGGCATCCATCTTGCCCGCGTTGTAAAGGCCTTGGTAAAGAACATCCTCGCTGGCGATCTCACTCGCGAAGGGGCCTCCACCATTACGCAGCAATTGGCACGGAACCTCTATTTCGGGCATGAAGTCACACTCTGGCGCAAGCTTCGCGAGGCAATCACTGCCATCCAGATCGAGCGCACCTACAGCAAGCGGGAGATTCTGGAAATGTACACAAACACAGTCTACTTCGGGCGCGGTGCATACGGGCTGGCGGTGGCAGCACAGGTCTACTTCGATAAATCCCCATCCGAGCTGACCATTGCCGAATGCGCATATATGGTCGCTGTACTAAAGGCCCCGGAGCTATATGATGCCCGACAATCTCCCGAACGAGCCTTACAGCGGCGGAACCTGGTGCTCCGTCTTATGTTGGATAATGGATTCCTCTCCGAGGAGCAGACCCGCAAAGCAATGACAGAGCCCATTCGCCTCTCTGAAGAGCCAAGCTATCGCACGACTCTGGCGATTGCACCACACTTCGTAGAAGTAGTACGCCAAGCTATCAGTCGGGATCTCCGCTTACAGGGCTATGACCTCTACCGTGACGGGCTCACAATCCACACCACCCTCAATGCCCGCATTCAGCGGTATGCAGTAACCGCCGTTCGGGAGCACCTGCAGGAGTATCAGCGCCTCTTCGACCGACTCTGGCGCTGGACACCGGGGCTATCTTCCAGAGTGATAGAACAGGCGATTCAGAACGACCCTCGGTATCTGTCCGCCCCACTGCAGGAACGAGAGGGCATAGCCCATCGCCTTCGCCGGGACCGCCGCTTTGTAGACTCTGTGCGCTACGCTGTTACCCGCATCCAGGTTGGTCTCGTTGTTCTGGATGTCGCCACCAGCGACATCCTGGCTCTGGTCGGGGCTGCTCCCGAGCAGCCCGGAAGCCCCTATCCTGTGCGCTCGTTTCTGAACCACGCCATGCAGATTCGACGGCAGCCCGGCTCAGCTTTCAAGCCCTTCGTTTACGCTGCCGTTCTTCAGCGTGGCGTCTCGCCCGATTCCCACCTTCCCAGCGGAGCGTTTCGCTATGTGCTCGCCGACGGCTCCGTTTGGGAACCCAAAGGTTCCGGAGAGCATCTCGGACAAGTGGTTTCGCTGCGCACCGCATTGCAGTACTCCATCAACACCGTAGCAGCGCGGCTCGTCGTAGAGTATACCTCGCCCAGCGAGGTCGCCAGCTTAGCACGCCGCATGGGGATCGAAACCCAGCTCCGCCCAGTGCCAGCGCTGGCACTGGGGGCATCGGAGGTGACCCCCATAGAACTCACGAATGCTTATGCCACCATTGCCCGGCAGGGCATCCGCTTGGAACCTCGCTTCCTCCTCCGGGTGGAAGATCGTTATGGTAATATTTTGTTAGACGAAACCACACACCGCTCAGTATCCGATGCCCTCCCCCCAGCAGTTGCCCAGCAGTTGACGGCAATGCTAACCACTGTCGTTGACGGTGGAACCGGCAGCGCCGTGCGCCGCTGGTATGCCGGCCCTGCTGCTGGCAAGACCGGCACAACAAACGACTTTGCCGACGCCTGGTTTATCGGCTTCACTGCTGACTTGGTTGCCGGCATCTGGGTTGGTTTTGACGACCGACGCATCACATTTACCGACTGGTACGGTCAGGGCGGACGCGCCGCTGCCCCTCTATGGGGGCGCCTCATGGCAAAGATATACAGCGATTCAGTACTGCCCTATCGGTACCGTCGCCTTAGCCTTCCCGATACCCTGGCCCCGGCAGCGGACACCCTTCACCCCGACCTCCTGCTCAACCCACCGCCGGATTACCTCCCTACTACCCCGGTCCCGCGATGAACAGCACCGCCCCTTGTCAGTACTCAATCTGCGTATGGAGGGCAATCTCTTCCAAAATATTGCTGACCCGCAGACACTCCGCTAAAGTTCCCTCATAAACGGCAGCCTTGCCACGGATGTGGACCTCCCAGGTCAAGGCCTCAGCACGCTCCCGGCCACAGCCCGTGGCTTTCATCAGTTGTAGGATAACTTCCTCAAAGGTATGCCAGTCATCGTTGTACAGGATAACCCTGGCAGGTAAATCAACACCCGTGCTTTCCTGTTCCAGAACTTCAACCTCTTCTGCTGGACGGGCAAGTGGTCCACCCACCATTGCCATGTCACGTCTTTCGGGGAACTTGCCTGCAACTATCACAAATTTAGGTAAAGCCGTATTTTCGCATCGCGAAAAGCCGACTTGGAAAGTCCATATTTGGAGAGCTCTGATGGACACACAACAATTTCTACAGAGCCTGGATGCTCTCATTGGCGAACGGCACATGCTCCAACATCCTTTCTATCAGCTTTGGAACGAAGGGGCACTCACATTGCCCATCCTGCAGGAATATGCGAAAGAATACTACCTGCATGTACACACTTTCCCCACTTACGTCAGCGCCACCCACGCTCGCTGTCACGACCTCTCCATTCGGCAGATGTTACTGGAAAATCTCATCGAGGAGGAACAGGGCCCCGACAATCATCCCGAATTATGGATCCGCTTTGCCGAGGCTCTGGGGGTCAGCCGTGAGGCCCTCTTACAACACCGCTATCTTCCCCAAACCCGAATAGCGGTGGAGCTGCTCCGAGAACTTGCCTTCCGTCCCAATCCAGCAGAAGGGCTGGCGGCCCTGTACGCTTATGAATCGCAAGTGCCAGAGGTTGCTGCTGTGAAAATTGAGGGGCTCAAGCGCTATTACGGCATCGCGGATGAGCGGGGACTTTCATTTTTTACAGTCCATCTCCACGCCGACGAGATACACCGTGCCGTAGTCCGGGAGGCGTTAGCACAGCTCTGTGCAACCGAAAGCGAGCGGCAACGGGCATTAGAAGCAGCCTGTGAGGCCGCCGACGCACTAAATCTCCTGCTGGATGGAGTTTATCAAACATACTGTGTCGCCCAGCCCTAAC
>JANWXA010000009.1:0-4982 GCA_025055465.1 Candidatus Kapaibacterium sp. | reverse complement strand
GATTCGCTCCCCCGAGAAGTGGAGGGGGCCCTATACCAAGCTCTCGCGCCAGATCAAGTACTCACTGATCAAGTCTCTCGCGTCGCCTTTGCCCCAGACGCCAGTCTTTACTGGTACATTCCAAAGGCCGTAGTCTTTCCCCGTAACATCGCCGATATTCAACGACTTTTCGCATGGAGCCGAGCACATGCCGTCCCGCTTACATTTCGAGCAGCTGGCACCAGTCTCTCTGGACAGGCAGTCACGGATGGGGTTCTCGTAGAGGTCCGCCGCCACTGGCAACGATGGCAGGTTCTGGACGGCGGGCAGCGAGTCCGCTCCCAGCCCGGTGTCTGTGCCGGGCTCATCAATGAGCACCTGCACCCATATTGGCGGCGCTTAGGACCTGATCCTGCTTCGATTGCCATCTGTACTGTGGGAGGCATCGTTGCTAACAATGCCAGTGGAATGTGCTGTGGAACCCGCGACACGGCCTATCGTACGCTCGACTCCCTCGTTGCTGTCCTCCCCAACGGACTGGTGCTCGATACAGCTCTCCCGGATGCCAACAACCTCCTGCGAGAAAGAGTCCCTGAAATCGCTGATAGACTCCTCCGACTGCGCCAGCACGTCCTCTCTACGCCGGGACTACGCCAGCGGATTGAGCAGAAGTACCAGCTCAAGAACACCGTTGGCTACAGCCTCAACGCCTTCATAGACTTCGACTCGCCAGCCGCAATCCTGGCCCACCTCCTCGTAGGCTCGGAGGGAACCCTGGGATTCATCGCAGAAGTGGTCTTGCGGACCGTGCCCGATCCACCACTGCGCTTGACGGGCTTTGCTATCTTCGATTCGCCGGAAGCGGCCTGCAGTACGGTGCCAGTACTGCGTGACCTCGGGGCTGACGCCATCGAGCTCTTGGATGCCGCATCGTTGCGCTCCGTCAACGGCCGGCCAGGCATCCCAGAAGGACTTGCCGAACTCCCGCCGACGGCTGCTGCACTCCTCTTTGAGTACCAACGCTTTGCCTGGAGCGAACTCCAAGAGTGTCAACAGGAGACCGAATGCCTCTTCACCACCACGCCGCTGGTACTCCCGCTGGTCTTGACAACCGACGAGCAGCAGCGAGCTCACCTCTGGGAAGCCCGCCGGAGTCTTTACCCCTTAGTTGCAGCCCGACGTCCAGTCGGGACGACCCCGATTAGCGAGGACATTGCCGTGCCGCTGGAAGCCCTTCCGGAGACCGTCCGACACCTCCAGCAGCTCTTTGTGCGCTACGGCTACCCCGACGCTGTCATCTTCGGGCACGCCAAGGACGGCAACCTCCACTTCGTCCTGCCACAATCACTCCAGACTCCAGCCGACGTGGAGCGCTATGCCCAGTTGATGGACGACGTCGTAGCGCTCGTCCTCCGGTTCGGCGGTTCGCTCAAAGCCGAGCATGGGACCGGCCGCAACATGGCCCCGTTCGTCCGCGCCGAGTGGGGCGACGAAGCCTACGAACTCATGTGGCATCTCAAGCGCCTCTTCGATCCCGACGGGCTCCTCAACCCAGATGTTATCCTGAGCCGGCGCGAGCGGCTCCATGTGAAGAACCTGAAACGTCTGCCACGGCTGGACTCCGATGCCGACCGCTGCATGGAGTGTGGCTTCTGCGAGAGTGTCTGCCCCTCACGTGCGACGACTCTGACTCCACGACAGCGCATTGCCCTGCTCCGCTACCTTCCCCGGTCGCACGAACCCACGTGGTGGTATGCGGTCGTGGAAACCTGCGCTACTGATGGACTCTGCCGGCTCCGCTGTCCTGTTGGAATCGATACTGGAGCGCTCGTCAGCAAGCTTCGTCGGCAGGCTTCCCCGGCCCTTGCACGCCTCAGTGCTCATCTTGGAGCCCAACACTTTGGAGTGGTAGAAGCTACGACGCGATTTGCCCTGCGGGCCGGACACGCGGCAGCACGCCTCCTTGGAGCCCAACGCCTGCAACGGCTGACGGAGCGCTTCAACCGCTGGAGCCGCGGAGCCCTTCCCCGATGGGACCCCAACCTCCGCTCCCCGCTTCCCCGACAAAAGGCCGTTCTGCCTCCACCAGATTCAGTGCTGTTCTTCTTGAGCTGTCCTGCACGCTGGACCGGTACTCCAGAGCTCCTTGCCCTTCCGGAGCTTGCTCGGCGCTGTGGGGAGCCACTGATGCCCTTCCCCGACAATCACCACTTCTGCTGCGGGCTATTGTTCGCCTCAAAGGGGTTTTCCGAGGCCGCAGCAGTCGCCCTTGAACGTCTCAGCAACGCGCTCCACCGTTACCGCGCTCGCCTGGTGGTCGTGGAAGGCAGTTCCTGCTCTCACTGGCTCCGCAGCCACGCCGACTGCCTTCCAATCCCCGTCGTGGACAGTGCCGAGTTCGGTTCCGCACTTCTCCCACGGCTCTCCCTCCGGCGCCGCAGGCGGGCTATCTTCCTCCATATCCCTTGCTCTGCCCGTCGGATGGGAATAGAGCCGGCCCTCCTCCAACTGGCCCAATCGTGTGCGGAGACCGTCCTCACTACCCCAACGCCCGAGTGCTGCGCGGCCGCTGGTGACCTGTGGTTGCATCACCCCGAAGTGGCCCGGGATGCCGGACAGCGTATCCTCTCCGTCCTGGAAGGCCTCCCTGTCCAGCCAGAATCTGGGCACAGCACCAATCCGCCCTGCGAAATGCTCCTCCAGGCTCTCAGCGGTTTCCCCTGGTCCCCGCTCACGAGCCTGCTGGTATGGGCTGCATCTCCCGTGGCAGTACAAATCCCCGCGGAATAACCTCCTGCAGTAGCAGTTCCACTGCTTCCACCACCGCGCCGGGCGGCGCGAATGTGGGGCTTTCCATCACTGGACTCAACACTGCTACGAAGGGAGCTTTAAACGGGTACCACTCAACAACCTTGATGAGCTCCCCATACAGCCCAACCACAGGCTTTCCGAAAGCCGAGGCTATGTGGATGACTGCCGTATCTGGCGACAGTACCCACACAGCCCCAGCAGTTAGGGCGATGAGTTCTGAGAGACTACCCGCAAACGCTCGGCAACGAGGGTGCCGGATCTGGTGCACCAGTTCTTCTGCCATCGCCCGGTCGCGTGGTGCCGCTGTGACGAACAGCACTACATCAGGGAAACGCCAGAGGAGTTCGCGACACACTACCAATGCATGGTGCGGTAACCATACGCGGTTCTTGCTGTAGGCAGAGAGATTCACTACCACGTACGGGTTCCCCGGCAGCGCTTCCCACTCCACGGGGTATGAATCTCGCGCCCAGACAACTGGAGCCGCAGGCGGAGTAGTGCCAACCCCCTGTTGCTGGAGGACCTCCCATATGCGCTGGGAGGCATCCGCAGAGACAGGGACATACAAGCCTGCAGAGGGCTCTGCGGTCGCGCATGGCGAGATAGAATGTTGCCCCATCTGCAGCAAAGTCTGGGCCCAGTGCTGCCTCCACGGCTGATACTCAAGCTGGCGATGGAATACCAGCCCGTAGAGCCTAACCCGTTCCCAGTGGAGTGGAACTACGTACTCTGCTGTCGGAGCAATTGCACGTGCAAGGATCGCCGCCTTGCTCATATGGGTAAAGACCAGCGCGAACACCACGTCATAGTCGCGGCGCAGGCGCCACACCGCCTTAGCCCACGATGGATGCACCACATGTGCTGGATGGATGGGCAGATGCTCATCTACGTGGGGGTCTTGGGCAATGAGCGCATCGTTGCGAGTAGAGCTCAGCACTGTCAACCGTACTTGCGGTAGTCCCTGACGCAACCAGCGGAGGAGTGGCGTTGTCACGATGTAGTCTCCGATGGCATCGTAACGAAATACAAGCACCGAGCGAATCTGGTCACCCGGGATCAACTCCTCCGGATCCCATCGCGGGACACTCCGCAACAGCCGAAAGAGGAGGCTTTTGTGCAAGGGGTGTCGCTGGCCAGGAGTCCGCCGCCAATCGAACGGAGGCTGGAAATCCGGCAACAGCGTAGGGTATGCCCATGGTAAGAGCACTGCGGAACGTCCCCTTCGGAGCGCTTCGCTCAATTGACGACTTGCCGATTCAGCTTCTCTAATGACCTCCCACGCCCTCATGCTGTCTGCTCCACATGCCGACGCTCTACTACCATACCGACGAACAGTACTGCCGACGCTATCCCCACCACTGGCACAACCGGCAGAAAGCCACCGAACCACTCCGGCTGTACCAGCCCTGTGTAGAATCCCGCTAAAAGCCCCTCGCCAGCGAGCACTGCAGCGATGCAGCTCCGTGGGTACGGCCGCCGCGCGTACAGTGAGCAGACCACCGCTGGGAAGAGTGCTGCCAGGCCCGAAAACGCGTGCGTTGCAATCGCAAAGAGAGTGGCCGGCGGAGCCCATGCAATTGCCAACCCAGCGATGGCAAGGATGACCACCAAGATTCGCCCCACCCAGGCCTGCTCCCTCCAGCTCGCCTGAGGGCGCAGTACTGCGTAGATGTCGCGCGTCAACAGCGAGCTCAAGACCAGCAGTTGTGAATCCATCGTAGACATGAAGGCCGCCAGTGCGCCGACCCCGACTAAGGCAGCAAACCATTCTGGTGCGACCTTCCCGAGCAGCATCGGCAGCACCTGGTCACTCTCCCGCTCTCCTAACTGAGGCAACTCCAGATGCCCCCACAACCCGATCAACACCGGCGCCAGGAAGAGGAATGCCGTCACGATTGGGTACAGCACCGCTGTCAGCCGTAATCCTTCCAGGTTGCGGGCAGCCAAAAAGCGCACGAACATCTGCGGGAACATCGGGACGCTAAGGAACCACAAGAGCGAGTAACTGATCCACACTGGCAGCGTGAAGAATCCTCCAGCCCCTTGGGCGCTGAAGAGGGATGGATTCCTGCTCAGGAGCAACGTGTTCGCTTGCTCAATCCCTCCCCAGCGAGCGGCCACGAACCAGAGTGCCGCAAAGCTGACCCCCATCATGAGCAGCCCCTGTAGCACGTCGGTCCAAGCGACGCTCC
>JANWXA010000099.1 GCA_025055465.1 Candidatus Kapaibacterium sp. | reverse complement strand
GGTACCCCTCCGTTCCTCAACATGGTTGTTCTGGCGTGCACAGAGCTTTCCGCCGAAAGGCTTTGGGCACTGTGCATGAGCTGTGAACAGCAACTGGGGCGCTGCCGGAGCAGGGACCAGCAATCTGTGCGCCCTATTGATGTGGACCTGCTCCTCTACGGTGGGCTCGTGCTCCGGACAGAGTATCTCGTTCTACCACACCCCCGAATGCACCGGCGCCGCTTTGTTTTGGCACCAGCCGCAGAAATCGTTCCTGACATGATCCACCCATTGCTGGGCAAGACTGTCGTGGAACTCTTGTGGGAATGCACCGATGTTGGCTGGGTTCGTCTGTACGCTCAGTTGCCTCTGTCGGTGGTTCCATGCCTTTCCCGGAGTGGGTAATAGAGCAGGTCCGGCAACAGGTGGATTTAGTGGAGCTGGTAGGCGAGGTTGTCTTGCTGAAGCGAGTCGGGAAAAACTATGCCGGGCTTTGTCCATTCCATCGTGAAGATACTCCATCGTTTTTCGTCCAGCCAGAGCGAGGCATTTTCAAGTGCTTTGGCTGTGGTAAGGGAGGCAATGCCATTACGTTCGTCATGGAGTATTACCGTTTGGCCTTCCCCGAAGCTGTCCGCTTTTTAGCAGAGCGATTTGGAATTGCGTTGCCAGAAGAGGCGATTAAGGGAGGGGAAAAGCAGGGCGAATTAGCCCGCTCCGTGTACCAAGCACTCCAAGCTGCTGCCAGCTATTACCACGAAGCTCTGTTTCGTCCAGAGGGAACGGACGCGCTTGCATACGTCACAAGCCGAGGCTTACAGGAAAGCACTCTCCGGCGTTTTGGTGTTGGTTATGCTCCGGAAACGTGGGATGCACTGCTGCGTTACCTTCATCAACGCGGATTCGATGAAGCGGTTCTGGAGGAAGCCGGGCTTGTGAACCGCTCGGAACGGGGTGGGGTGTACGACCGCTTCCGGCACCGATTGATGTTCCCAATCCACGATACCATCGGACGGGTGGTGGGCTTTGGGGCTCGCCGACTTCGGGAAGAGGAAGCCACACCAAAGTATTTGAATTCCCCTGCAACACCGGTCTATGACAAGGGGCGCTTGCTTTATGGTCTTTATCATGCCCGCGATGCACTTCGAACAAACGGATATGCTGTCTTGGTGGAGGGCTATATGGACGTTCTCACCCTTCACCAGGCGGGGATTGCCACAGCCGTAGCCACAGCTGGTACGGCGTTGACAGTGGAACAACTGCGTCTATTGCGCCGTTATTGCCGGCAGCTTTTTGTCATCTATGATGCAGACCGTGCTGGGCAGCAAGCGACCCTGCGGGCTTTGGAGCTCGCTCTCCAAGAGGGATTCGAAGTCAAGATCACCCTCTTGCCTGAGGGTGAGGACCCGGATAGCTTTGTGCGTGCACAAGGAGCGAAGGCGTTGCGGTTACGGCTGGACCACTCCGTGCCATTTTTGGATTTTGTCCTGTTGCAGTATCAGCGTCAAGGCGCTCTGCAGACCCCTGCTGGGCAGGCCCAAGCGGTCAGGCATGTTGTCCGTCTCGTTGCAGCAATTCCAGATCGGCTTCTGCATGATTTCTTGATTCGACATATTGCTTCTCGCTTTGCCCTGCCCGAGTCTCTGTTATATGAGGAGTTGGGGCGGCAGCGTCGGGAACAGCGCCCGGAAAAGCTCAGCCTTCGGGGCAGTGGAGAGCAACGGGAAGCCACTGCCCTACCTTCGCCGGCGCCGATACCAGCTTCTGAACTCCTGCCCGAAGAACAACAGGTATTGCGCAATCTCCTGCTTTTTCCTACTCTTTGGCAGCGGATCGACCCTTCACAGGTAGATTCGGCATGGATGTCCGAACGGGCACGCCAGTTGTGGCGTCACCTATGTCAGGTTGTAGAGCGACACCCTGATCCCGTCTCGGCGATTGCCTCCGATCCGGAATTGCAACAGAAGGAGGAAGGCCAACTCTTGTTGGAGCTCGCAATTGTCCGTGAGACACCAAGTCCAAATTGGACGCAGTTTGTTCGGGAGTATGCCGAGCCCGATGCTTACCTTCAGATCCAGGAGGGGCTCGTGCGCCTTCAATTGCGCCGTATACAACTACAATTACAGGAACTACAGCAGTTACACGGGCAAGCACAGTCGTGGGAAGAGCAGCAACGACTCCTTCAGCATATTCAGCAATTGGCTCGTCAGCGACAGGCTTTGGTGAATCAGCTTCCGAGTAACCTGTGATGGAACGCCGCCGGAGGGCAATCTGGGCGGTTCTGGTTTCGTTGGGGGCGGCTGTTTTGTTTTGGACTTATACTCGGCTGGGCCAGACGTATACGGCAACATTCCGGGTTCCGCTGAAAATCCAATTACCGTCGGAGATAGCGCTTGCCACCCCACCACCATCAGAATTGACTGTTCACGTTCACGGCACGGGCTGGCAGCTTTTGTTTATGGAACTGTGGGGGCGGCCTTCCGAGGTGCTGTTGCCTCTGCACGGTGCACGGCAAGATTCACATATAAGTATCGGGAAGCAACAGCTGATACAGCTATTGAATTTGCCTGGAACGGTGACCTTGCTCTCCATTTCACCCGACTCGCTGATTCTGCGGGCGGAGCAGGCACATACTCGGGTGTTTCCCATCACCTCCCGCCTCCGTTTGGAACTGCCGCAGGGATTTGTCCTGACGAAACTTCTCTTGGAGCCTGACAGCGTTACCGTCCGAGGAACAATGCATGCATTGGAGGGGGTGTCGTCTGTTGTCACCGAGGACTTTTCTCTGACGCCTCGTGGTGAAGAGTTCTCCGTAGAGTTGCCCCTCACTGTAAATGCCACTTTGCCTGTGGAGCTTATGCCTGGTCGCGTCCGGGTTCATGGTTGGATACAACCAGAAGCCGAAGTCGTGCTGGACGGGGTTCCAGTGGAAATTTTTCCGGCACTCGCTTTTCCGCGA
This sequence comes from Candidatus Kapaibacterium sp., assembly GCA_025055465.1. Classification (GTDB taxonomy): domain Bacteria; phylum Bacteroidota; class Ignavibacteria; order Kapaibacteriales; family HRBIN21; genus HRBIN21. The sequence continues at coordinate 4,180 of JANWXA010000099.1, read as the reverse complement.
CATACAGTAGTCCCGCAGTACGTGCGCATCTGGGTGCGTGGTCCCTTGAACCAATTGGCAGAACTGTCTCCACAAGATGTACGCGTCGTACTGCCCTATACTGAACTTGTACGGGATACCATTGGGGCGCTTCTCCCACAAGCCTTTGCTCCAGAGGGGGTGGAAATATTTCGGATAGACCCCCCACGAATCTTCCACTGGCAGCAGCAGTAAGCCTGCAGGAGTCCTCTGCAGTGTTTATTTTTGCTTTGTCCGTAGAGCTACATGTTGGGGCCCGCAGAAGTAGGGATGCCATCCCTTGAAGAGCTTATTCACCAAGCCCAGGCTGTCCGAGGTATTCCTCCAGGGCGAGCAAGCTTTCCATTCTCCTCGATCGGAGCGGTGTTGCAGGAACACATGCGTTCCCGCCCCGATCAGCTTTTTTTGATTTACTACAATGAAGCGAACGAGCGCTACCAGTACACATATGCGGAATTTGCCCAGAGTGTACTGAAAAACGCTTGCTTGCTCCAAGCTTGGGGTATTCGTCCGGGGATGCGGATTGCTACGGCAGCACACAATCATCCAGATACCATTGTGCAGTACTTCGCTGCCTGGACTACCGGGGCAAGCGTAGTTCCCCTCAACATGGCGGAGGAGGACAGCCGACTGCGCTATATTTTAGAGAATTCCGGGGTCCGGCTTCTTTTCTGCCGCGAGGAGTATCTGGAGAGGTTGTCCAACTTTTGCCCTGGGGGCGTAGACGTTGTGCCTGTCTATGCTGACCGTAGCCGACCAGATGGCTTTCACCGGCTCCTTCAGCACTATGAACCGGCAGAGATTCCAAGAGAGAACTTCTTGGAACGAGAAGCGCTGATCGTTTACACCAGCGGTACGACGGGATTGCCGAAAGGGGTAGTTCTTGTTCAACGCAATCTCTTTGCCGATGGGTACGACATTGCTCGCTGGCATCGGATAGATGAAACAACGCGCATGATGTGCGTCTTGCCGGTGCATCACGTCAACGGTACCATCGTTACGCATGTAACACCTTTCTTGGTCGGAGCTTCTGTAGTCCTCAACCGCAAGTTCCAAACAGAATTTTTCTTTCCTCGGATTGTAAGTGAAGGTGTGCACATCGTCTCGGTGGTCCCGACTCTGTTAGCGTTCTTGCTGGAGGCCGATGCTGATCCGCTGGGCGCTCCATGGCGTGGCTTCCGTCATGTCATTTGCGGTGCTGGGCCATTGACGAGCGAGCTGGCACAGCGCTTTGAACAGCGCTATCGTATTCCGATCATCCACGGTTATGGGCTTTCCGAGACAACATGCTATTCCTGTTTCCTTCCCGTTGAACAAAACTGGGAGGAACACACGCACTGGATGCAAGACTATGGTTTCCCCAGCATTGGTATTCCTATCCCTTGCAACGAGATGGCGGTCCATGATGCATCGGGTAATGCGCTGCCCGAGGGCGAACGCGGCGAGATCGTCATCCGGGGCTGGAACGTCATGAGGGGCTACTTTGCTAACCCGAAGGCAAATGAGGAGGCCTTTACACACGGCTGGTTTCGCAGTGGCGACGAAGGCTTCTACCGTACCGATTCCCAGGGGCGTCTATATTTCTTTATCACCGGTCGTCTCAAGGAGCTCATTATCCGTGGCGGGGTCAACATTTCTCCGCTGGAGATAGATGAGGTCTTAGCTCGGGCACCGGGGGTACGTGCCGGCATTGCCGTCGGTTTTGAACATGAACTGTATGGGGAAGAGGTGGGGGCCCTTATTATCCCTGAGGAAGGGGCCTCGCCGGAGGCGATTCGCCGCTTCTGTGCATGCTACTTGCCTTTCTACAAGGTGCCAAAGGTTGTGCTCTTTGCAGACTCGCTGCCGGTCACGACGACAGGAAAGTATCAACGCAACAGAGTCAGGCACCTCTTTGAGCCGTGGAAACGCGTGCAGTTCCGTCCCGAGGAAATTCTGGGGGAGCGTGCGTCACCGTGATGAGCCAGCATGTAGCGAGTGCCAATATGTGGGAGACTACTCTCCAGAGTCCCTGGGATAGTCTGATGGGCAGGCGATGAGCTGGTGGGGTATGGGTTGGTGAGTTCTGGATGGTGGCCTCTTGCTGTGTTTTGATGAGCGGCCGGTGCAAGGGGAAGGGGGAGGTTGAGAAAGACAAGAACATGGTTCTGACCTGTGGGGACGAATGTGGCGGGGAGTGAATGGCTGATCTTGTGGTGAGGGGGGCGTTGCATATCAGGAAAAGCTGCTGGATCAGTGCTAGCTTATAATATCATCCCGGAAAGAAACTGGGGACACGGAGATTGACAGCTAATTACTCCACTTGCCTTTGTTGTCCAAGCCCGCCCGGTAAAGAAAGCAGGTCCAGGTTTGTGGAAGTCAAGCTGACTTGGACTGTGGATGGCAGAAGGCAGGGGATTCTACAATGAGTACTACCCCTCTACTAATATGCTGTTGACATACTGCTTGCCGTGGTGAAATGGTCAGGGGATAGTATTTTGGCGCATCTTTCTTGTCGTTTTCCAAGTGGAAGTTTTTGAGAGTTTGGGTAGAAATAGAATGTATGCGCTCCTCAACCAAGGGCACGAATCCAGGGGGCGTAGAAATATCTCTCCAAGGATCGGAGATGGATATAGAAAAATCTCGTGCGGAGAATCTCGTGAGTGAGATACTATGGGGTGTTCCTCCTCAGAAAGAGCCATACAACTCCTATCAAAAATGGACAGAGCTTGGGGAAAAAGACTGAAAGGCTCTACCACCTCTTCTTTTGGCGCTTCAGCGCGAGTGTCCCACGATTCCAGCGCTTTCTACGCTCGGCGCCTAATCCAAGGCTATGAGGCTGCCTTCCCCTCTCCACCCCTCCCTTCTGTGTGGAACGAATTCCCTCCTGCTCTGCGCAATCAAATACTTTGCAAGTCCTCAGAAGCGATGGAGGAGCTGCCTACAGGCAGCGTTCACCTTATGGTGACTTCGCCTCCATATAACGTAGGCAAAACCTACGACGCGGACCTTACCTTTGAAGAGTACCGCAGCTTTTTGCAGAAGGTCTGGAAAGAAACGTATCGTGTGCTGGTACCTGGCGGGAGGGCCTGTATTAACGTAGCCAACTTAGGACGCAAGCCATATATCCCTTTACATGTGTTTATCGTTCAGGATATGCTGGAGCTAGGCTTTCTTATGCGTGGGGAAATCATCTGGGTCAAGGAAGGGGGAGGTGCCCCTTCCACGGCTTGGGGCTCTTGGTGCTCAGCAAAAAACCCCGTCATCCGTGACGAGCACGAATACATCCTTGTTTTTTCCAAAGGGCGGTACGGACGTCGAAAGCCTGAAGGACGGGAAGACACCATCAGTCGGCAAGAATTTCTGGACTACACCCGCAGTGTGTGGTACTTTCGCCCTGTATCAGCTCGGCAAGTTGGGCATCCAGCTCCGTTCCCCGTAGAACTACCGTATAGGCTGATACAGCTTTACACTTTTTCAGGGGAAGTTGTGTTAGACCCCTTCATGGGCAGCGGGCAAACTGCTTTAGCCTGTCTCAAAGCGGGTAGATACTTCGTAGGATATGAAATAGACGAGGAATACGCTCGGCTGGCGCAAAGTCGTATTCGATCCGAAGGGAAAACGTTGTTTTTTGGAGACGGCTACAACCGGGGCACTGGCACGATCCCCATGCGGGCACGCACCCAAGCACTGCGGCGTTGAATGTATGGAGTGGGTGCCGCGGGAGACCAGCGGCGGGGATTGGGAAGCACCGCTGCCAGCAGGGCAGCCTCGTGTGGGCTCAGTTCTCGGGCAGATTTTCCGAAGTAGCGCCGTGCGGCGGCACCTGTACCGTACATACCATTGCCCCACTCCACAATGTTGGCGTAGACCTCTAGAATGCGTCGTTTTCCCCAGAAGGTTTCTATCAACACCGTGAAGTATGCCTCAAAGGCCTTGCGGATGTACGTGCGGGTTGGTAAGAGGAAGGCATTTTTTGCGGTCTGCATGGAAATTGTGCTGGCACCGTAGAGGCGACGGCCACGGAGGCGCTCGTTTCGGCGCTGGGCCTGCTCAATGGCATGCCAGTCAAAGCCGTAGTGCTGCAGGAAGCGGGCATCCTCAGCGGCGATGAGGGCCCGGAAAAGCCAGGGGGAGATCTCTACAGAGGATACCCAGCGGTACGTTATTCCGACCCACTTCC
>JANWXA010000098.1:2778-7204 GCA_025055465.1 Candidatus Kapaibacterium sp. | reverse complement strand
GGAGAAGGTCCCGAGCAACGGCAATCTCTTCCGCAACGGCAGGATATCCCTTGAGCCCTAAACGCACGGATACTTCGCCTGCGTGGAGAGCAAACCCTTGGGTCAACGTGGGTTCTTGGCAATGCTGAGCGATGAGCCCGTCAACGGACCTCAGCAACAGGAATGCTCGGCGTAGCAGCTCCGCATCCGCTAACCAAGCACCATCGTCGGAGAACATGACTGCACCTGCTTCGTGAAGTTGCTGCAAGGGCGCCAACTCTCCTCCCAGGCGTCCACGAGTCAGCGCCGCGCAGCAGAAGACATCCACCGGTGCTTTATGAGGAGCGGTACGTATGAAATGGACCAGGGCAGGGCAGTCTATGGGTGGCTCGGTATTCGGCATACAGCAGACACCGGTAAAGCCGCCGTTCGCTGCGGCGGCGGTCCCAGAATTTATGTCTTCTTTGTACTCCTGTCCAGGCTCCCGAAAGTGGACATGCATATCGAAAAGCCCAGGAACAGCAAGGAGGTCATCCCCTCTGATACATTGTGTCGGGGGTTCCACGGGAATAGGATCCGGGCTCAGGGCATGGATACGTCCGTCTTTGAGCCACAGGAAAAATCGGCCGTCCAGCTTCTGCACCGGATCGAGCACCCGAATACCTTCAAACAGTACATTCATGACATCCTCGATAAGCGCCCTATACGATGCAAGAAGGTTCGGCGATGCAGTATGCAGGGGCCATACCGGTGCAGCGCCTGCCGATGGTGGAAGGTTGCATAGCCCTTATGGCGCGCAAAGCCATAGTCAGGGTAGCATGACTCCGCTATCTCTCTCATCCAGGTATCGCGGTCAACCTTCGCAAGAATTGATGCAGCAGCGATAGAGAGGCATTTTTGATCTCCCTGAACGACTGTCTGACCAGGAATCTCTACAGGGGGGAAACTTATACCGTCCACAAACACAAAGTCAGGGCGCGGATTGAGAGCCGCGAGAGCCTGTGCCATTGCTACAAGGGTCGCCTGGGCAATATTGAGCGTATCTATCACTGTGGCTTCCACTCTACCAAACGCATATGCAATGGCGTGCTGCCGTAAATACGCTGCGACGCGCTCTCTCCGACGTGGAGAAAGAGTCTTAGAGTCCCGAACGGGCAGGGCAGCCACAAATCCTATCGGAAGAATAATGGCAGCAGCAACGACTGGTCCGGCAAGTGCCCCTCGTCCGACCTCATCTACGCCGGCTACATACTTTCCCTCTCGCCACCACGGCTCTTCGTATACTGGAAGTGGGCTGCCGTCAGGCATACTCAGGCAGTTCCATACCAGCCAGGCGGAAGAATTCTTCCCGAAGCCTTGTGTTCTCCGCGAGCCCGCCACGCCAGGTAGAGGTGACCATGACAGCCTGCTCCTCGTCCCCTTCTACCCCACGCACGATCATACAGTAATGTCGGCAGGCAAGTACAACACCGAGTGCTCGCGGACGCAGCTTCCCTTGCAAGAACTCAGCGATTTGCTCGGTCAGTTCCTCTTGTACTTGCCCGCGCCGACTAAACCATTCCACTATCCGGTTGAGTTTAGACAGCCCAATAATATGCTCACCAGGAACATAGCCGATGACACACTGCCCTATAATGGGTTGCCAATGGTGCGAGCACACCGAACGAACCTCGATTCCACGGCTCATCACCAGAGCGTTACTCCGACGCCGATTGGGGAAAAGGGTGCATCGCGGCGGCGGTTCGTAGCGTCCACGAAGGAGCTCGCGCACCCACATCCGTGCTAAGCGCCTCGGAGTGTCCGCACTATTGGGATCGTTAGGGTCTATACGTAGGATACGAAGGATTGCCGTAAAGTGCTGTTCCAGTGCCTGTTCCATTTGCTGAAGTTCTTCAGGGGGAAGCTGAATGTTCCCATTGGCATCAGCAACCCCTGGAGATGGCTCCGCAAGGAGTTTGGGAAGGCCATTAGAACTCATTTCTTCTGCTCCTCCGCAGAGAGCACTGTGTGCAACATACCATTGCGAGCCGGCGTAAGAGGCTCGCCGCGATACTCGGCATAGTTGTTCTCGGACTCATACACTCGCACGGCGTAGAGCTGCCCTGCTGGAAGCTTCCTTTGTAGCACCTGCCAGAAAACTATCGCCAGATTCTCCACTGTCGGGTTAATGCCCTGCAGGAAGTCCACGTCGTAATTGAGGTGTTTATGGTCAACTTTACTCACGATTTCCTGTTCCAGCAACTGCGCCAAATGTTTCAGGTCCATAACATAGCCTGTTTCAGGGTCCGGTATGCCGGACAGGGTGACTTCCAGCATATAGTTGTGTCCATGCCCGTTGGGGTTGGCACATTTGTCAAAGACTGCCCAGTTCTGTTCGTCACTCCACTCTGGACGGTAGAGACGATGGGCTGCTGAGAATGCTACGCGCCGTGTGATGTAGACCATGAGATTGTAGCGATATGCTGGTTAGACAAACGGTCTACCCTGCAAGTTGCCTCAGTACAGGACACCCCACACGGGGGAGCACACAACCGCAGAGGACAAAAATCGTGAAAACCCCTTACACTAAAGGGGAACAGCCCATTTACAAGGCGTGTGTTCTTGGGCTTATCGCCGGTCTTCTTTTCTCTGGAGTTTTGGGCTGCAGTAGCGTCCGCCCCATAGTGCCACCAACATCTGAGTCCGTCTACGCTGCACTGCAGGGGCTTGCGGCACAGTATCAGAGAGTCCCCCCTGTCCTCACGCTCACTGCTGACGTAAGCGCCCCCGGAATTCCCTTTCCAGTACAATGTCGGGCAGAAATTGTTGAGAGAGACTCCCTCAGGATGGAGCTGTGGGGACCGCTGGGATTAGCCATGGGACTGCTCCGACTTACTCGCTCGGAGTTCCAGTTTTACGATATCTTGAACAACACCCTGATAGAAGGGCATCCGCGTCCAGAGCTTATAGCACAGCTCACTGGCATATCGGTTCCGCATGAGCTCCTTTTGGACCTCTTACGCCAAATCCCCCTGCTGCCCGACAGCGTTCCCAACTTCATCTGGGATGCGGAAAAGTCCTACTTGACACTGAGCAATGGCCAAGGCATACGAGCTACATTTCGCTTACCGCAATGGGAGCTCGCAGTGTACGAGATACACTCGGGAGCAGGCAGTCGCGTCCGTGCCCACTTTACAAATTGGATACATCATCCCCAACCATACGCCGAGCAGGTTCTTGTAGAGACACCGCGCGGCGCATTCTCTCTCCGCATACGGGAATGGACATATAGCCAGCTCCCCTCGGACTCGTTCTTGCTCAATATTCCCCCGAATGCTACCCGTGTCGTACTGGAGTAAACTCCTCTGGTTCTGCCGCTTTTCGGCCATCGCGCTGGCCCTTACTACTGCCGGGGCACAAGTCCATATCCGAACCGAGCCTAAGAAACCGCTTTCAGAAGAGCCCCCTGGAGTGGTGGATACGGTTTCCGCTCCAGCCATTCACCCACCTGTAGGGCAGTCTCCACCCCCCTCGCTTTTGAGGACTGCTGACACACTGAGCGGCCTCCCCGGCGAACGTGAACAGCTTCCACGCGGAGGAATAGACACGGTTGTACTGTTAGCTGCCCGTGATACGATGCTCTTTACTGCGGCGGATTACCGACTGCGCCTCCGTGGGGAAGCTCGGTTGGTGCTCCGCCAGCAGGAGCTCACCGCCGAGATCATTGAGCTTTGGCTGGACGCGTCCGAGCTAAGCGCTGAAGGGAACCTGAATACTAACGGCAGCGAAGCCGCCACCGGACTACCTCGCTTTCGCGATGGAGAACAGCTCTATCAGGGCGACCGTATCCGGTACAACTTTCGGACACGCCGCGGTGTTGTCACCGGCGTCTCCACCCAGATGGGGGAAGGCTTCTACCACGGCGGGCGTCTCAAACAGACAGAGCCTGGTACTTTCTTTGTCCAGAGCGGCTGTTATACCACCTGCAATGCCCGACACCCGCATTTTCGGTTCTGTACTCCCCGCATGAAAATCATAGCTGGTGACCGCGTCTTTGTCAGCCCCCTGTTCGTTTACATTACCGATGTCCCCGTCTTTGTCTTCCCCTTCGGCCTCTTCTTTCCGAACCGTGGAGGACGGCAGTCGGGCGTGATAGCGCCTTCCTTTTTCTTTTCTGCTACGGGTGGTCTGGTGCTGGAAAACCTGGGCTACTTCCTCGCCCTCAGCGACTACTCGGATGTACAATTCCGAACGACACTTCGAACCCGTCAAGGGGTAGTCCTGCACGGTCTTGCTCGCTACGCCATGCAGAGGTGGCTGGAGGGTTCTATCGCAGTCAGTGCTGGATGGACGCGCCCAGACTTGGACTCTCCTTTCCAAACTCAGTGGAATCTGTCACTGCAACACCGTCAGAAGATCACCCCGCAGTGGGACCTCCAAGCAAATGTACATCTAAGCTCCCCTGACT
>JANWXA010000098.1:0-2768 GCA_025055465.1 Candidatus Kapaibacterium sp. | reverse complement strand
TCGGCAGGTCTCAACAGACCTGCGTCAAAGGGTGTTAGAAAGCCTGCTCTCCACACTCAGCAGCAGCTATATCTTCGAGTCCGGCATGTCATTGTCCGTCTCTTTGCGTCGCGAGCAGAATCTGCTTACGCGCGCTCACTCAGGAACACTCCCCCAGGTGACGTTATCCCTACCGACATGGACACCACTCCGGCGGTTGTACAACTTGCCAGATTGGTTTCGGCAGACAACCATAAACTACAGTACAAGCGGTCTCTGGACCTATAGCCGTCTGGCCAGCGGAGCGTACGCCCACCAGTCCTTCATCCACCACAGGCTCTCGCCGCAGATCAGCCCCCGACTCGGCCACTTCACCGTTGTCCCTACCCTGAGCTACGAGGAGCGTTGGTACTTTCGACAACTGCGCCAGTGGATGAGGGAAAAAGATTCCATCCTTGTTCAAGAGCGCTCGGCAGGCCTGTTCCGGGAATACAGCTACAGCGCCGGTATCAGCGTTAGTACCCGGCTCTACGGCCTCGCGGACCTACCAACCATAACTGGTCTGCAGGCATTCCGCCATGTGTTCCAGCCCACCCTTCGGATTACCTACAGCCCCGCTTTCCCCCGATTCTATGCGGCGTATGTAGACTATCGCGCCGGAAGCACCGTTACGTACAGCCGTTTTGCTTTAGACGGAGGAGGTTTTGCTCCTCGCAAATCCCGACTACTCTTGGATTATCGCCTTCTGAATAGCTTTGAAGTCAAACCCCTACCGACTGATACCGCTCCCCCAGCTGCTATAGAGTTTTTCCGCCTTGCACTTGCTGGCAGCTACAATCCGTTAGCAGATTCCCTCCACCTCAGCGACTTATACTTCGATTTTTCCGTTCCTGCTCTTCGTTTGTTCACACTCCAGGGCAGCGCCGTGGGGACGCCTTATGCCGAGATTCTTACGACTACGGGGCAAAGGTCCCAATGGCAGCGCACCAATCGTCTGCGCATTGTGGACGGGCACTTCCCATTGCGATGGACCAGCCTACGGTTTCAAGCACAGTTCGACTTCGGTGGGCATATTGGAACCACCGCACAGCGGCACGATACAATACCACCTGACTGGTTCGGAGAGGCTGCTACACCGCTCTCTGCCCCCCCATTGAGCTGGCAATTGCGCCTAAACCTCTCCACTCGCTACGAGGAGCCTATACGTGGAGCCGTTACGCGAACTGCCTCTGCTGCTATTGGGCTTGGCATTACCGTAGGAGGATGGCAGATCCAGGCTGAAGGCAACGTCGACCTTCTCAGCCGTCAGCTTGTTACGCCTGCGATTTCCCTCACGCGGGATCTCCACTGCTGGGAGTTGCGCCTTGAATGGTATCCTCTGGGAACTTTCCGTGGCTACTGGCTGCGCTTTGCACCCAAAGCAACCGTGTTGAGAGAGCTGAAATACGAGGAGAAAACCATCCCCGGTTTGTAGGCTCATAGCATCTGGAACTGAACGCTGAGCCAAGGGAAAAAAGCCCAGCGAAGTTGCCCAGTAGAGCGGCGAAGCTCGTACCAACCTACAGCAGAGAGCTTCCCCAACGATGTGTATAGCTCCATAAGAGCCTGAGGCCCGATTCCCTCCCGCCGTAAAATGGTACCACCCAGTGCCTCAGCATACCGGTACAACGAGATGCGCCACCCTATGCCCCACCGCTGCCGTTGGTCTTGCCATCCACAGAGTGTTCCTCCGACGTATTCTCGCACAGAGCTGCGCGGTGCTTCGGCAAATCGTCGCCAATCCAAGGCCCCAACGGTACTGTGTTGGACAAGGAGCTGTATTTCACCGGACCACCCTTTCACTATCCGGAAGCGGATGGTGTCACGATAGCTCCACTGGCGGAAGGATATGTCTTGCAGGGCGGTCGTGTACGGATAGTCCCGAACCGTATAATTGGCCAGAAGCTCCCATCTGGGACGCCAAAAGAAGTGCTCCATGAAGCACTTTCCCTCCCATCGAGCGGCAAGGACGTAAAGTCGGTGGTTCCAGGCACTTCGTGGGGCCTGAAGAAAGACCGTATGACGCCTTTGCAGCTCCATGCTCGCGCTCACGCTAATTGCTTGCCCCCAGCCCCGACTGTACCGCAGGACGAGGGAGAGATACTGCTCATCCCGGTCATCGGTGTTTTGCTGACTAGGGGTGTCGTAACGAAGTAACCCAATCGCCATAAGCACCGCCAGACTATCCCGTGGCCCGAGCTCAGAGTGGGCAGAAGCAGAGAGCTGAGTCCACAGGCCATAGGAATCTCGCAATCTCTGCTGTTGACGCCGTTGCTGAACCTCAGGCGTCTGGAGGGGCGAAGCAATGTGGTTTGTTTCCTCGGTATACTGCAGGTCCACACCCGCCCCTATGACTCCGTGCGGTATACGCCACCGCAGAGTGGCTGCGAGTGTCCCGTTAAGCCGTAGATGGCGAGTCGGGAAACTGTCGGGAAATGCACCTAACCGGCGTTGGTACACCGCCACGTACGTTGCTGTAGCGCGCAAACTCCAGCGCATTATGGTCATCAACTCGTCCTCGCCGAGGAGGCTTCCTTCCACGATATGTTCGCGGCGTCGCTGCAGCTCCGCCCAGTTGCCCAAACCAGGAAAATCACGCAACAGAAAGTGGTAGGTGGCGTAGAAAAGGGTATCGTCGCCCGCTGTATTCCACGTCAACCGAGAATGCACGGTGTACCACCGGCGCTGCCCTCGGTACCAAGTCCCCTCGCTCATTAACCAAACTGATAGGGGGAGAAAAGCATCTCCCT
>JANWXA010000097.1 GCA_025055465.1 Candidatus Kapaibacterium sp. | reverse complement strand
CTTTACATCTACGATGCCGCAACGGGTGCCGCAATTGACAGCTTGGAGCCTCCTCGGGTGCAGGCAGGTGCGCTGACATCCCATGTGGTGAGGCTCCCTACTGGCCGATTCTACCAGCTTTTCCTGCATGCTGCGGGTCTACGAGGCGGTCAGCTCACGCTAAGCCGGTCGTCCGACACGGTGCTGGCGTACGCAGGGGCCCCACTGCAGCGGCTCCACGCCACCTTTGACGATACCGCAGGCACCCCAGCGATGTTCACCAATGGCGCCTGGGGACCGACGACCCGAGCTTCTGCCTCACCCCCGAACTCTCTGACGGACTCTCCCGTAGGCAATTATCCACACCGCTCCAACACCTGGGTAGTGCTTGCTCCCGCAGTCGTCTCGGCGGCTGCTCCAACGCTCAGCTACGAAACAATCGCCCTGGTAGAGGTGGGCGATACAGCCGTGACGGAGGTCTCCCCCGACTTCGGACAGACGTGGTATGTGGTCCAAGCGATCGACATCCGGCGCTCGCCCAGCTTCCGAGATAGCGTAGGGAACAGCCAATGGGTCTCCGAGCACCGCGATCTACAACGTTTCATTGGCGACACGCTCTACATCCGCTTTCGACTGCGCTCCAACCCACTACGGAACAACGATGGCTGGTACATTGACAACGTCCGCTTAGACGCAGCCGAGCCCGACGCCATCACGGAGCCCATCACCGCGACGCCTTCAGTGCTACTCTTCCCGCAGCCAGCGGCTGAAGAGGTATGGATAGAGCTCCCGACCCCAGCTCTGCCGAAACCGATTCAAGCCGTTAATGTCCTGGGACAGGCGTATTGGCTCTCCGCCGAGCCGCTGGGGACTGGTGCCAGCATGGTACGGCTCCGCTGTGATGTTCGCCATCTCCCCGCAGGTCTCTACTTACTCCGGCTGTGGGATGGTCTGACTGCCCCGCTGCTCATCGCACGCTGATGGAGGAACTCTGGGACACAGTCATCATCGGAGCCGGTCCGACAGGCCTGTCGTGCGGGATTGAAGCCCAGCGGGCTGGGCTCCGCTTCCTCATCCTGGAAAAAGGAGCCCTGGTAGACTCCATCCGCCGCTTCCCGACCAACATGGTCTTCTTCTCCACCGCGGAGAACCTGGAGCTCGGGGGCATCCCCTTTCCAACGACCCATCCGCGCCCGACACGGGTGGAGGCCCTCCAATACTACCGTCGAGTCGCTGAATACTTCCGGTTACCTATCCGTCTCTACACGCCCGTGGTGAGTGTGGAGCGCGATGGCGGCCTCTTCTCTGTTCGCACTGCCCACGGGGAAACTCTGTGCGGCCGCACCGTTATCGTGGCCACAGGATACTTTGACCAACCGAACCCCTTAGAGGTGCCCGGAGAAGAGCTCCCGCATGTGACGCACTACTACGTAGAGCCGTACGGCTATGTGTACACCCGCGTTGCCGTCATCGGCGGACGGAATTCTGCCGTGGAGACAGCTTTAGACCTCTACCGGCATGGGGCTACCGTCTTCCTCATCCACCGAAGGGCATGGATTGGGGAGTCCGTCAAGTACTGGCTCAAGCCGGATATAGAGAATCGCATCCGCCGGGAGGAGATTCGTGCCTACTTCCAGACCGTCGTGGAGGCAATTGAGCCCAAGCGGCTCTGGCTTCGGAACCTCGTTACCGAGCAGCGGTTCGCGCTGGAGGTAGACTTCGTGATTGCCCACACGGGATACCGCCCTAACGCTCCGTTCCTGGAGTCCATGGGCATTGAGCTCCAACGCCCCTCGTTGGTGCCGGTGTATAATCCGGAGACTTTTGAGACCTCTGTGCCTGGACTCTACGTTGCGGGCTCCGTCGTCTGCGGCTGTGAGACGTGGAATGTCTTCATTGAGAACGGACGTGCCCATGCCGTCCCCATCATTGCCGATATTCAGCGGCAGCACGTCCCCAATCGGTAGCCTCCAAATAAAAAAAGAGCCCGGCGGCGTTGGGGGACCCCCAGGCTCGAGCATCTGGCGCGCCGCTCAGGGGAGGGAGCAGCGCTCAGCTCAGTTACAAAAATACGTATCCTATCCCTATTCTGGAGCCCAGAGCTGATGGCATCCCATCCCAAAGGCACCGCCCACCACTGGCTCTGCTGCGGACGCTTTCCCCCCCCACGCGACGGCCAGAGTATCGCCACCCAGGAGCTGGTAGAGCTATTGGCCCCCGACTTCACATTCACTTGCCTGAACTCCGCAGCCCGCCCGCCCGAGGGACGCATTATCCCTCCCGGACAGCTCCGCATGAAGCGCGTCGGGGAGATGCTCCGCTACCTTCTTACCCTTCGCAGCTTCACTGCCCGTTATCCACTCCCCATCCTCTACGCCATCCTCTCCGGCAACTGGCTAGGTCATCTCCGGGACTGCGCCGCCTTTGCGTGGGCAATCCCCCAGGAGCGCCCCATTGTTGTATGGACGCACAACTCGCTTTCGGGCCTCCACGACTCCGCTATTTGGCACCGTACCTTAGGCTGGCTTGCCCGGCGCGCACGCTTTTTCGTGTTTGCTGCTCCCCGCTTAGCTAAACCCCTTTGTAAACTCCTTCCCGAAGACCGTGTGACGTTCATTCCCAACCCCATTGCCCGTGCGATGCTGTGTTCTTCGGAGGAAATACACCAGAAGTTGCGAGCTACTGACCTCAGCGCCGGGCTGCGCTTACTGTTCGTTGGGCATATGATTCCGGAGAAGGGAGGTTGGCGTGTGCTGGAAGCCGCAGCACAGCTACAACGTGATGAGATCCCCTTCCACCTCACATACGTCGGTGAATGGCCCGATGCAGATGCTCCACGCTATTTCTTCACCCAAGTAGACCGTCTCGGCCTTCGCTCGCGAGTGACCCACCGTGGCGGTATCCATGAGCCTGGTGTAATACGACAATTGCTTTTGCGCAATCATGTGCTTGTCTTTCCAACCACTTATGCGATGGAAGCTCAGCCACTAGTCGTACTGGAAGCACTTAATGCCGGCTGCGCTGTAGTAAGCACCCCTCACGCAGCGATCCCGGACGTGGTGCAATCGGGTGTGAATGGCTTTCTCACCCCTCCACACCCTGATGAGATCGCCAGGGCTGTTGCCCGCTATTGGCACGAGCCTGGGCTCTGGCACAAACATGCCAGTACTGCTCGTCAACACTTTGAAACCTATTTCAGTCCAGCAGTCATCCGCTACCGCTGGGCCGAACTCCTCCGGCACGTGGAGCAAGAGCTCTCCCATGCCGGCCCCCGCGAACAGCCGACACCGTCTTCATCCTGCTGAGCTCGTGTCGCACAACGGCGTATTTTCGCGGCAGCTTTTGTGTCCCCAACCCTATAGTACGGCATGCACCTCACAGCAGCGATAGTTAGTGCAGCTCTCGTTCTACTGGGTTGTAGCCACACAAACCGCTTGAGTGACTATCCCATTTTCGATACTGTTGCACTCTACGAAACACGCGTTGCCCCCGAAGCTTTCAACACCGAAGTCTGGATTACTTCGCCACCCAGCGATACCGCGCGTCCACCGGAAGTGGGATGGATGCTGGAAATTGTGCGCACTGCCGGCGAAATCGTTGCCGAAGCCGAGGCCTCGCGAAAACTGCAACAGGCGATCGTACCCGAGGAGCTGGCGCTGGCTGCTGGACGGGGCTTTCAGAAGGCCGCCGAGTCATACCTCCGACTGCAGCCTGTGCGCTCCTTGGAGGACAGACCACCGTTCGTAGTCGAAACCATTTTGGAAGAGTACACGCTCGTGAGCTCCAGCTTCGGAGTCAGCGCGCGGGTAAAGGTGCGCTCGCGGATTGTCCATCGCCCCAGTGCTCGGATCGTCTGGGAAAAAAGCGAGCACCCGTCAATTCCTCTCCAACGTACGACAGCAGCCGGTCTCGTCCCTGGTGTCGCAACTGTTGCCAGCATCTTGAATGCTGGCAGGCTTCTGTCGCTGGAACCGGAGGAAATTCGCCGCATCTTGGAGTATGCAGCCCAGAAGGCTGGAGAGCAATTAGGGGAAAGCCTGCGGAAGGACGTCGCTAAACTGCCCCGGAAAGGAGCATAACACCGCTCCGATTGCCGCACACATTCGTAGGGAAGCCAACTACGCTCGCTGCGCCAGCGAGGAGGACCGCAGGAAATGCCCGACAAGGCTTAGCACAACTGTAGCAGCGGTTTCGCTGCGAAGTCGCCGATTACCTAACGACCATACCATAGCACCATACTGTTGCAGCATCTGCAACTCCTCTACAGTCCATCCCCCTTCAGGCCCAACCAACACCAAGACAGAGCGAATCTGGTCCAGGACAGGCACGGAACCAAGAGCATCCGCAACGACGTGACACTGATACGCTGGGAAAACCGTTGCGCAGCATTCCGTCAACCCCATAGGCCCACGCAGTTCTGGCATCCAGGCACGCTGTGCCTGCTTGAGTGCTGCCAGCACCTTTGCCTGCAAGCGTGAAAGACGCACAGCCTGTGGCTGCGCATACCGTGTACGGAGCAGCACGATTTCCCGCACCCCTAACTCCACCGCTTTCTCCACAGCAAACTCCAGGCGCTCTCCCTCCTGGAGAACGCCGAGAGCTACACCAACACGCACAGGTAGCTCCCCGGGATCAAGCTCGCCAACAATACGGAAGGTTGCCTGCGATGGTTGCCTCCAATGGCTCTGCAACTTCCCCACCACAAGGGTACCGCGCCCGTTGCTCAGCGCAACAAGTGCACCCGTCCGGAGCCGAAGAGCTCGTAGGTGTCGAAGCTCTGCCGGATCAGAAAGCTGAACGACCCGCTGGTTGGGCTCCAGCTCCGGGACGTACAAACATTCCATCACCTCAATCCTAAAGGCGGTAGCAGACGCCCGTAGCGGATAAGCTCCACCATCTGGCGCACCGCCTGCTCGAATCCCACGTACAGGGCTCGCGCTACAATTGCATGCCCAATACTTACATCCTGGATTGCATGGACTCGGCAAATCGGCAGAATATTGTCGTATGTGAGTCCATGTCCAGCCGCTATATGCAGCCCCAGTGTACGAGCAAACTCTGCAGCATTCTGGAGCCGATGAAGTTCCTGCTGCGCGGTTTTTGACGTCGTCGCGTTGGCGTAGTGGCCAGTATGCAGCTCCACAATATCTGCCCCAATATCTGCAGCAGCTTCGACTTGCTCTAACACCGGCTCCACGAAAACACTGACTTGAATCTCCGCCTCATGCAGCACATCCACAACCGTGCGCAAATAATGGCGCTGGTCCACGACGTTGAGACCACCCTCGGTCGTCCGCTCTTGGCGACGTTCCGGCACTAAGGTGACTAAGTCAGGCAAGAGCTCCCGCGCAATGCTCACCATGTCTTCCGTAGCCGCCATCTCTAAATTGAGGCGCGTTTTGACCACCTCTCGGAGCAGTCGCACATCCCTGTCATTGATATGGCGCCTATCTTCCCGAAGATGACACACGATGCCAGAGGCACCTGCTAACTCTGCCACCATCGCGGCATAGACCGGATCGGGCTGCGTCCCACCGCGGGCTTCCCGCACCGTCGCCACATGGTCAACGTTGACACTGAGCTCCATACCCTATTGTCGTGAGCGCTGTTGCCACCACCGCCAAAAAAGGTACACCGGTACACCACTCAGCACAAGAAGGAGGCCCGCAATTGTGTAGCGCGGTTTCACTATTAACAAATCTACTGCAATTGCCGCTGCTGCAAGGATATATAGCAGGGGGAGCACTGGGTAGCCCGGGGCCCGATAGGGGCGTTCCGCCTGTGGTATCTTCCGCCGTAACACGAAAATCCCAGCAATCGTTACGATGTAAAACAGCAACACAGCAAAAACAATATAGTCCAAGAGGTCACCGTAGCGTCCCGAGAGACATAACACGCTAGCCCAAAGAGCCTGCAGCACAAGCGCAACCCCCGGCACTGCATGTTGATTGAGCCGACCGGCGGCCCGAAAGAAAAGGCCATCTTGTGCCATTGCGTAGTAAACCCGCGCGCCCGCCAGAATAAGCCCATTGTTGCACCCAAAGGTGGAAATCATGATGAACACCGCCATCAAGACCGCTCCCCATGGACCGAAGACCGCCTCCATTGCGGCTGCTCCGACCCTATCCTGTAGAGCAAACTGCAGTCCTCGCTCCCACACCGTTGCCCCATCCTGCACTCCGCGCAACGGCAACACTGTCAAATAGGCAATATTCGCCACAACATAAAGCACAGTCACAACGAGCACCCCCAACACCATACTGCGAGGGACTGTACGCTGGGGTTCTACAACCTCTGCAGCCGCAAAGGTAATGTTGTTCCAGGCATCGGCCGCAAAGAGCGAGCCGACCATCGCTGCCCCAATCGCTGACAGCAAGGCAACCCCGGCCAGGGGTTCAATGCTCCAACCAGCCGCTCCTACTTCCACCAGGCGTTGTGCTTCCCAAAAACTCGCCCAATTCTGAGCAATGCTCTCGGCATTGAGACCAAGCGTCAACCCCACAACAATCAGCCCCAGCAGAGCAGCGGTTTTGGTGACTGTAAAAGTGTCCTGCACAAGTTTCCCCAAGCGTACGCCACGGAGATTGATCACCGTTAGCACTATGATACTGGTGATGGCTAAAAGCTGACCTGCATTGATACGCAAGCCAGCTACCTGCGCCACCACGTTGCTCTCAGAAAACCATGGGATTAACACAGCCGTGAACTTGGCAAATGCTACCCCAACGGCCGCAATGGAGCCGGTTTGAATGACCAAGAAGAGTGCCCAGCCATAGAGAAAGCCCACCAGGGGTGAATACGCCTGCTGCAAATAGACATATTGTCCACCCGCTCGCGGGAACAATGCCGCCAGCTCTCCGTAGCACAACGCCGCAACCAAGGTCAACACACCCGTTAGCACCCACACCAGCAGCAGATAACCGGGGGCTCCGACCATTCGGGCAATGTCAGCACTGACTATGAAAATACCGGAGCCGATCATGGAGCCGACCACCAGCATCGTAGCATCAAAGAGGCGGAGCTCTCGCCGAAATGTTGCCTCCTGTCGGTTCATTGCTCCATTTGCCTCAAGGTTAGACCTGTCCGAGGACGACAAAAGACGCCATAGCCTTTCCTAACATTGCAGTCGCTCCTTCAGTCTCCCCCTTCGGCGTAGTTTTGTGTTGTTGTGAGAGCCGTCCCAAGCTATGGCGTGGAGCAGTATCATTGGTCAAACAGTGCTTAAGTCTCTGCTCCAACGAGCCGTCCTTCAAGGGCGTGTAAGCTCTGCATACTGCTTTTGGGGGCCGGAGGGC
>JANWXA010000096.1 GCA_025055465.1 Candidatus Kapaibacterium sp. | reverse complement strand
TCCACCGATGCAGCAGCTCCTCATAGACACCGCTACCAATCGTTGCCCGTGTACCAATAACGCCTACACACCCCGCTGTCCGCTGCAGCGCTAACTCTACTGTCGGCTCCAATACATCGATAACTGGAATGTCTGGAGCGCAGGCCCGCACAACGTCTACCGCAACAGCAGAAACCGTATTGCAAGCAACGATGAGAAGCTCGATATCCTGCTCCACTAAGTACAGTGTCAACTCACGGGCGTAGCGGCGGACCGTCTCCGGGCTGCGTCCCCCATAAGGGACACGGGCAGTATCCCCCACGTACAGTACTTCCGCTCCGGCGGCATAGGGGAGAAGATGCTGCACAACGGTCAACCCGCCTACACCGGAATCAAAAACACCAATGCGATAGCGCCTGCTCATGTTTCAAAATTAGTGCCCTTCAGAGCTCTCCGGCGCAACCGTGCCGCGAACGCTCCGTCACATTCCTCGTGCCGATGGGGTAACGTCTGCAGAAATCCATCGCAGCATACAACTGCCGGCAACCATCTGTCAGCTTCTTCCAACACAAACTCCGGGTGGCGCTGGAGGAAGTCCCAAACCACTTCCTGGTTCTCCTCCGGCTCGATTGTACACGTGCTGTAGAGGAGCACACCACCGGGGCGCACCAACTGGGCAGCATTGTGTAGAATATCTCGTTGGAGCTGCACCAGTGGCGCAATATCCTCTTTCCGTCGACGCCACTTGATATCTGGCTTCTTAGCGATGGTCCCCAGTCCAGAGCAGGGCGCATCCAACAAGACAATATCAGCCAACTCGTAGCGAAAGCGGCGAGCATCAGCGACATGGAAACTCATGAGGGTTGCAACCCCCAGCCGCTGCGCTTCCCGCTCAGCCAACCGGAGCCGTCGTGGGTGAATATCAACTACCGCAATCTGTCCCTGCCCATGGAGCCGTTCGGCGACTGCACAGGCTTTTCCACCAGGTGCTCCGCAGAGATCTATAATCTGCATCCCAGGTTGTGCTGCCGCAAGCTCTACAACCAGCACAGAACTGACATCCTGAATGCTCGCCCACCCATTTTCAAGAACTTCACGCAACAGCGGATAGGGCAAGCGCTCCACCTGAACGCACGTGGGTACATACAGCGACTGCACAGCCTTAACACTTCGTTCCTGCAACCATCTCAGAAGAGTTTCGGGCCTCATACGCTGTTGATTGACCCGTAACGATAGCTTTGGACGGCGGTTCTGCGCCTGCAGGAGCCGAACCGTCTCTTCGACTCCAAACCGCTCCAGCCACCGGTCCACCAGCCACTCCGGATACGAGTGCACTGTGGCGTAATAGCGCGCAGGATCTGCCACTGAGGGCTGCGGTAGACTGCCGCGATGGCGCAAAAGGGTTCGGAGAATCGCGTTCACCAATCCTGCCACACGCTTGCCTAACGGTTTAATCAGCTCCACTGCCTGATGGACCGCAGCGTGTTCGGGAATCCGCTCCAGAAAGAGCAACTGGTATGCTCCAATCCGCAGCGCTGTCAGGACAGGCAGGGGATACTGCTGCAAGGGATGTTCAGCAAAGGACTGTAACTGGAAATCCAACCACCTCTTCCAACGCACAACACCATGGACTAAATCCGTCAGCAAGGCTCGATCTGACGCTGACAGGTGCGCGCGCAGGAGCGCCACATCAAGAACCCGGTCCAAATACGCAGCATCGCGCTCGATCCGTAGCAGCAACTCCCACGCCAAGAGTCGGGCTGGAGAAAGTCTATTCAACCCAGTTTTGCTTTTCTGGTCCATGGCTGAGGATTTACTGGCATTCCATAAGTTGCAGGGACACTTATGCATCGGCTCTTGTTTTATATGAGACGACTGTGCTGCCTGCTCATAGTAGGAAGCACGACACTGCAAGGACAGGACCGACAAATCACACCCTTGCCATCACCGCTGGCACCGATGCAAAAGCACTACCCGCCCGAAATTATTGCCACTACCGGCATTGGTATCGGTGCCCAACAGGGTGCCTTTCGGGGAAATTGCTCCCACGATTTTACCAACGGCAGGAGCTGGGGCTGGCTCGTTGGGATTTCGTACAGCAGCCCCTTAGCGGCCGACTGGCTCTGGGGAACTTCTGTCCTACTGACAAAGGCCCGAGTTCAGGCCTCTTATCGTGAGCGGGAACTCGCTACGTTTGCAGCCCCTACAGACACGTTCCGCATGCCCGTGGATACCCGCAGCCGAGCCGAGCTCAACCTGTCAACAGCTCTTCTCTGGGCTTATCTTCGCTGGCGTCCCACTGTGTGGTTGCTCTTATCAGCAGGACCGACTCTCAATCTCCCTTTGTCTGCCCCATTCCGTCACAAAAAAGAGCTTGCCCAGGAGAGCATTACATTGCCGACGGGGGAAGTTGTTCTCATTCAGATTGATAATAGCCCCGTTGTCGAGTCAGCACAACTCCCAACCCGCTTCCAGTGGGGAGGAATACTCCATATTGGTGCTGACCTCTTCGTCGCACGGGAGTGGTGGCTGAGCTTCGGGCTTTATTCCCTCTTACACGGTTCTGCAGCCTTACGATCCCCGTCCACGTTCCGCCTTTTGCAGTGGTACTGCACGCTTTCGCTGGGTAGAACATGGTAGAGGTGAGCACGAATCTGTAAATTTGTAGCAATGTAATGTTTATGTTGACTTATCCACGGGACTCACGATGTACCTCGTGACCGTCGCTCTGCTGAGCTTCCTTGAAACTGCCTGCCTGTGGGCCCACGGCTCCGACTATCATGTAAAGGCATCTGTCCAGCCCGTAACAGTAATACCGCCAGCCTCCGGCGGCAAAGGTTTCTTCCTCTATGCCGCTACCATAGAGCCACTGGCCCAACCTCTGCAGGAACAAGAAACCATCCTGGGCAGTCGCTACATTCGCATTATCAACCTGGGGCCAGTTGTTAACTCTTCGAATGCTGACTATGCCCCGACAGTCACCGCTGACGGGCGCACCCTCTACTTTGTTTCCAACCGACCGGGTAGCAAGCTTTTACCTGATAAGAACTATTCCCACGACTTCTGGGCAGCCCGAAAGGAAAACCCTCTGGACACGATCTTCCTCCCCCCCTTCAACATTGACACCACAACAGTCCTGGGTGATTTAGGAGTCAACACGCGCTTCAACGAAGGTGTGGCAACCATCGCCGCAGATGGGCGCAGTCTTTTCTTCACAGGATGTAACCGTCCCGACGGGTTGGGAAGCTGTGATATCTATGTCACCGAAATCGAAGGCGACCGCTGGGCACGCCCGCGCAATTTAGGCCCCAACGTAAACTCCCCCTTTTGGGATGCCCAACCCTCCATTGCTCCAGACAAAAGCCGTATCTACTTTGTTTCCAACCGGCCCGGCCCCCATGGCGAGGGCAATCTAGACATCTGGTATAGCGACTTCGACTTCGAAAAGGGCGAATGGAGACCCGCTGTCAATCTCCACCAGCTTAACACTGCCGGGCGCGAAGCCTCTCCTTTCATCGCTGCCGATAACCAGACCTTTTTCTTCGCCTCCGATGGACATAAGCCTAACTTTGGCGGCTTGGACTTCTGCATTACCCGACGCCTACCCGACGGCGGTTGGTCTACCCCCCAGAACTTAGGGAAACCTATCAACACCCCTGAGGACGAGCTATTCCTTACCCTCCCCGCAGCTGGGAACGTCCTCTACTTTGCCTCTAAGCGTCGCGACTTGCCTGGCTATCAGGGCGATTACGACCTGTTCATGGCATTCGTACCTACTTTCTTCCGAGCAATCAACATTGTCGGACGCGTCATCGACGAGTGCACCGGTGCTGACATTCCAGCAAAAATCACCATCCGCAACCCTATCATTGGTCGCGTGGCAACGGATACCGTGTCCGGCGCGGGCACTGCACGAACGGAATTTCAGTACGTCGTCAGCACTACAGACTTCGGCGATCCAAAGTTAGGCATTACAGAGTTTGATCTGGAAATCTCCGCTTTCAACCCCAATTATGGCACCGTGTTACAAAAAGTGCATGTAGAGAAGCCGCCGGAGGTACGAACCGAGGAGGAAGCACAGAAAAGCCTGGAAATCCGTGTCACACTTACTCTGGGTCAGCGCCCCGTTCTACAGGCTCAGATGGAAGCGGCTGACTACATCAAACGGCGAGCCAGAACCGATCCCTCCATCGCAAACTTCCGTGGGCTAGTGATGGAGGAAGTCGCATCTATTGAGCTCTTCCCCCTCTTGCATTACGTTTTCTTCGAGGAGGGCTCTTCCCAAATCCCCGAACGCTACATCCTTTTCCGCTCGCCAGAAGAAACCCGACATTTTAGCGACGAACGCATCCCTGGCGGAACCCTGGAAAAGTACTACCACATCCTCAACATCTATGGCTACCGCCTCCGGAAAAACCCTCAAGCGAAACTGGAAATCGTGGGTTGTAACGACAACAAAACTCCTGCAGAAAAGCGCCCCGGCTTGTCCCAGGAGCGCGCTCAAGCCGTGTTCGCCTACTTACGAGATATCTGGGGAATCGCCTCCGAACGGATGAGAATAACCGTGCGTGATCTTCCTCGAGTTCCTTCGAACCTCAACGACCCCCAGGGTATTGTAGAAAATCGTCGCGTGGAGCTCATCTGCAGTGATTGGGAAGTAGTCAAACCCATCATTAGCCGCGACCCGAAACGACTACCTTCGCCTGAAACGATGAACTATCTAATGCGCAACGGTATTGAAGATGCACTGGTAGAGAGCCGTCGCATTGAGGTCTCCCGCGGGCATCAACCCTGGAACACCCTGACGGACATCGGCACAATCACTCCATCATACACGTGGGATTGGGTCAACCCACGTGGGGAATATCCCAGCGACGAGGTCCCCTACCAAGCCCGTCTGATTGTCCGGAGTAGGACTGGACAAGAGTGCGCATCGGACCCGATCACGATCCCTGTTATGCAGGTTACAACGGAACAGAAGAAGATCGAACGCATGGCGGACCGAACGTTGGAACGCTACAACCTAATTCTTTTCCCCTTTGACCGTTACGATGCTGGGCCGGTCAACGAGCGCATCTTACGGGAATACGTTTTCCCGCGAGTCTTCCCCAACTCCACGATCGAGATTGTCGGGCATACAGATGTAGTGGGGCTCTATGATCACAACAAGAAACTCTCCGAGAACCGGGCTCGCACGGCCATGCGTGCTATCGAAAGCTATGCCAGAGGACGATACCAAAGCCTGACCTCTCGCGGCGTTGGGGAGGACGACCCGCTCTATACCAACGATCTCCCTGAAGGACGCTTTTACAACCGTACGGTGCAGATTCTTATCAGCACACCGATCGAGGCAGAACCGGCAACACCGTAGCAATGTCCCGCGCTGTGGCAGAGGGCAGCTCCCCTGATACGGGGGCTCCCCTCTACTACGTTGGCACCAGTGGTTGGGCATACCGAGAATGGCGCTCGCGGTGGTATCCCCGGAAGCTACCAACACGGGAATGGCTTCGGTTCTATGCCCAACACTTCCCCACGGTAGAGCTCAATAGCACGTTCTACCGACTGCCCCCGCCGGAGCGCTTTCAATTTTGGAAGCACAGCGTGCCCAAGACCTTCCGCTTCGCCGTTAAGGCCCCTCGGCTCATCACCCACGGGCGGCAACTCCACGCCGATGGTGAATTACTTCACACTTTTATGCAGGCCATCTCCTTACTAGGAGCACAACTCGGGCCGGTGCTCTGGCAATTTCCCCCACAATATGCCTGTGCTATAGAGCTCCTCCGGGCCTTCCTGCCCATGCTCCCGCCCACGGTAGAGCACGCCTTCGAGTTTCGTCATCCCTCATGGGACAACTCTGAAGTATGGCACTTGCTCCGTAGCGCTGGTATCGCCCTTGTCTGGAGCAGTTCGCTGCGTTACCCATGTTTTCGCAATCAGACAGCCCCCTTTCTTTATGTCCGATTTCACGGCCTGAAAGGCGGATATGCCCACCAGTACACTGACGACGAGCTCCAGCCTTGGGCCGAGCTTCTCGCCGACGCTATACGCCGCGGTTGCCGGGCATACGTATACTTCAATAATACCGCCGGGACTGCTCCGCAGGATGCCTTGCACTTCCGGGAGCTGTTGGAGGCCCGCCTCTAAGTTCCTTCACGCAAGCGCTGGATACGGCGCTGTATCTCTGGCTTATGAATAGAAACGGGAAAGCGCAACAGAAACTGCTGGTACACGGCCATTGCCTCAGCACGCCTATCCTGGTGCTCTAAGACATCTCCCAACAGCAGCAGGGCTTGTTCCCCATAGAGCGCATCGTCGTTCCCCGCCAGAAGGCGCGTTACTAATTGCTGCGCATGGTTGAAATCCTGTCGTGCAAAAGCGACCTCAGCCGCACGCAGCAGGGCCAGCTCAGTCACAGGATCATCGTTAGCACCGCTCTCTGCCACGCGAAGGTAGCCATCGTAGGCACGCTCCAACCGCCTTTGGAGAAATGCCTGCTCGGCCTGACCAAATTGGCTGAGCTGGGCTCGATCGGCGGCGTTTTCAAAAAGCACAAGGCGCTGCAGTGCATTATTAGCAGCGGGGCTGCCTGTCCGAAGCGCCACAGCAGCATATCCAGCACGGGCAGAGTCCAGATTACCTCGAAAGAATTGCACCTCTGCCCACCAGAAGCGCGCCCACTCCGCTGCTTCCGGAACGAGAGTATCGTAATCCATAGCCTGGCGCAAGTACATCTCCGTCTGTGGTGTATCATCGTACTGGAGAGCTAACCGCGCCAGTTCAACCAGTGATAGAGCTGCCCAGCGCGTTTGCGGGAACTGCTGGACCAGGCGCTGGAAGGTTTCCCGAGCAGCAACGCCATCATGGGCAACCTCCCGCAAAAAGACCCCTAACGAGTACAATGCTTCAGCCCCCAGTGGGAGGGTATCAGCTTGGCGAACGAGCTCTTCATACTCCCGCCGCACTTGTTGCCACGGGATATTGCGTGCTCCTTGTCGTAGCAACATTTCAGCGACACGCACATAGCCGTACAAGGCCTGCAATCGAAGTTCTTTGCCCGGGCGACGTCGAAGGAGCTCTTCGTAAGCCTCGACAGCTAATGAGAGCTTCTCGCTTTGTCGGGCAGCATTTGCAAACTGCAAAAGCTCCATACCCGTTGCCCCCTGGAGTTCATCCAGGCGGCGCACCTCCTGAAGTGCTGAGCGGTCGTCTCCAACCTCTTCCAAAAACCAAATGAGTAGGCGACGGAAGACCAGCTCTCGCGGATACATTCGAACATAGCGCTCCACCACTGCCCGGATTCGGT
>JANWXA010000095.1 GCA_025055465.1 Candidatus Kapaibacterium sp. | reverse complement strand
GAGCTGCCCCCGGAGGCACAGGAAGCATTCTGGGACGAATATCGGCGCCGTGCAAGGAGTGTGGGGGTAGCCTATCTTTGTTGTTGTGTGGGGTTCCACTATGCCTACTTGAGGCGGTGGTGGCGGCAGTGGCTATTTTGGTTCACTCTCGGCGGCGTACTCTTCTGGTGGGTTGCTGATTTCTTTCGGCTACCGCGGTTAGTTGAGGAGACCAACCGAGACGCTGCAATGGACGCACTGAGGATGGTTCGACTGATGGGATGGTAACTTAGGGGCAGTTGAGAAGCTTTAAGTTCTGTTGAGCTGTGCTTTCACTCGGATCGCGTCGGAGCGCCTCCCGGTAAGCACGGCAAGCGTTTGGGGCATCATTAAGGCCGTGATATGCTAAGCCTAAAAAAACCCATGCTTTCGGCGAATTCGGGGCAAGACGGGTGGCTTCCCGTCCCAGACGTTGGAGACGTGTAAAATCCTTAGCCTCCAGCCATGGGGCACACAGCGAGGTCACGATGTCGTCTGCACCCTGCCGGTCTTTCTGCTGTTGTGCTCGACGCAATGCAAGCCAGGCTGTGGATTCGGCCTCCGCATATCGGCGCAAGGCCATGAGGGCTGCGATCATTAGGCGATAGGGGAACAGATTTGTAGAATCTAAACGCAGACTTGCCGAAAGCGCTGGTAACGCTGAATCGGGCTGGTTGGCTGCTAAGAATGCGGTGGCGATGAGGGCGTAGACGCGATTATCCAACGTATCCGAACATGTTTGGAGGCGCTGCCGAAAGACTGCGATGGCATCACTGTATTGTTGGCGTCCGTAGAGGAGCGTCCCCAAGCGAAAGCTAAGAGCGCAGCGCCTCGGATCCAAAGCGAGCGAGTATCGGAAGCGCTCGATGGCGCGGGCGGTATCCGTACTCAGGAGGGCTGCCACGCCGGCGCGTTCCCAATCGGCGGCGTCAGCAGGGGCCGCAGCGTCGCGGAGAACCTCTCCGTAAACTCGGTCAGCGTCGTGATATCGGTTGACTTCAAACAGGCAACGGGCCTTGAGTAGAAGAGCCCGCGGACGGGCTGTATCCAGTTCCTGGACAACAGTATCCAGGTGGGGGATAGCATTGTCACAGCGGCGAAGTTCTACGAGGGCTTGTGCTAAGTACCACCGTCCGAGGCTTCCCTTAGGACGTAGCTGGACGTATCGGTTCAGGGCGGAGGCGGCGTCCTCATAGCGGCGGGCGAAGAAAAACAGACGCCCCTTCTCGTAGAAGGCACGGGCATTTGCGGAATCTGTCCGCGTAACGATGTCCCAGTTGAGTAGCGAGCGGCGGTAGTACTCAGTAGCCAGTTCTCGATCGGATTCACGCTGAGCCAGGCGAAAATAGACCTCTGCCAGGCGGATTCGGGGTTGGCTTTGAAGGGAGTCCAGTCGCAGGGCGTGCTCGTAATTCTGCCTTGCCAATTCGTAGACGCGTTGTCGGTAGTACAGGTCTCCCAGCATGGTATAGATTCGGGGGTCTGAGGCAGCGAACTCGCGAGTGCGTAACACAATGTATTCAGCTTGCTGTAGGGAGTCCGATTGTAGGAGGGCGTGAGCCAGTGCCAGAGCAATGTCTACGTTTTGGGGATGTTGGTCACGCGCTTTCCGCAGCAAGGCAATGGCCTCCTTGAACTTCCCTATTGCTACCAGAGCAGAGCCGACTCGTGCTACGATGGCGGGTTTTGAAGTTGCTTTAGGGATGCGATAATAGTAGGAGAGGGCGGAGTCTGGTTGCTCCAATTCCATCCAAAGGTCACCAGCGAGCGTGTAAGCGGTTTCGTCACCCTTTGCCAGCAAAGGCTGCAGCAGCCGAAGGGCTTCTTCTGGGTTCCCTTGCTTCAGGAGAAGCCTCGCCTGGTCAATTTGAGCCGTGCTCCGAGAAATGCATCCAATGAGCAAGAGCCCGAACCATAGCCAGTGCATGATGCTTACTCTTCTGGAATCAAACGAATCCGAGCGAAGGCAGGGACAATTCCTGCCTGAAGAAAGTGCCTCTGGACTTCGGCATCCGTTCCGAGAAAGGTTGCCACCGTCCAGGGCAGGGTTCGCAGGTCATCGCGCAAATAGGCGTAGATAGAAACAATATAGGGGTATTTCCGCAGCACAACGTACGACTGATGGACTGGCTTGGGAGCAACATATGCTCCCGTGCTGTCTACGAAGCCCAGGGAGATTGCACGGACTCGGGGGTCATGGGCGATCTGCGAAAGGTAGCCAATTCCAATACTCCAGGGAGTCGCAGCTACCACTTGGACCACTGAATCGGCCGTTGCAACGGTTCGGAGGGGACGTCTGGGCGGGCTGCCCCCGAGAACCTGCTGGACAAGATGAGCATACACCGAAGATGAAGCAGCAGCAGTGACGATGAGGGGTTCTTTCGCTAAATGTGGGAAGAAAGCCCGAAAGCGCTTTTCTCCTTGTAGGATCAACCGAAGTTGAGCTACATTGAGCGTATCCAGCGGTACACTGGGGTGAGAGAAGATTACAAGGGCATCCTCCGCCAGCTTGACCCGTGGGTGAGGTGGCACTCCGTATAAGCGCATGAGCGAGTCCTCATCGGGCAGATATTCGCGAGCGGCGATAATCAGAGGGACATTCCGGGCCAATAGTTGGCGCATCGCCTCACGAGCCGAGATGGTGGCAAGCCGGAGGTGTGCGTCAGGATAGAGGGTATCAAAGCGCTGTAGAGGCATGTGGAGTATGGGGGCAATCGCTTCATCACAGAGCAGGTCTATAGTACCGCGCGTGGGGCTTTCCACCTCGTCGGCGGTTGGGTGCCGGGGTGCACAGGCACACAGTGCAATGACGAGTGAGCACAATCTATATATGGTTGCTCTCCTCATTCCGTTGCGATTGTCGGGTGCGCAGATAATACAATGCTAAACGGTAAGCACCGAAAAGTGCCATGACAACCCCAAAAGTACGTCCAAGCACGTCCGACTCCGGCGGAATCGGTACAAGCCCAAAAGCGAGGAGAAGTCCGCTGACGAGTAGCAGTGTTCGGATACTATAGTTGAGAACGTGCCACCCCCACCATATGGCCGGTTTGGGGGATGAAGCAGAGCAGAACACGGTGAAGGCCCTGCAACTATTCGACGGTCCGGCGAGCGAGGATGCAGGCGGATAAGGGAAAGGCCCGGGCGGAGTTCAGCATGTTAGCGAAGTCTGAAGTCTATCGGGATGCTCACCCAGACGGTAATAGGCTGCCCATTTTGGATTGCTGGGGTAAAGGTCATGCTCATCACGGCCTTGACTGCAGCGTCTGTAAGCAATTCATTGTCGGAGTGCTCCACAAGGTAGCGCTTAGGTTTCCCATCAGTACCAACCAGCACGCGCACGTAGACTTTTCCTTGGATACCGGCGCGGCGCGCCAGTTCAGGATACTCCAGGCGACGACGTAGCTCATTCATGTCCAGGGATGGCTCCCGCTCGACGGCAACAAACTCGTAGGGATCGGGCTCGGGTGGGACCTCCACGCGGGTGTCCTCAGGGATGACCTGGACGTTGCCGCTACCAGTGCCTCCTCCTGCCTCACTGGGCGAGCGCTTCAGCTCCTCTAACGTTGCAAAGCTCTGGACTTCGGGCGGCACCAGAACATCAGGCACGGGAATGGGGACGCCAACTCGGACTGTAGGCTGTTCCACAGCAGTCGTTTGCGTTGGAGGTGGGGCCAACTCTTGACTCAGTGATGGTGGAGGTGGCAGTTCTGAAAGACGGATTTTGACAACCGGAGCTGTCCGGACAACCTGTGTTTCGGCTGGAAGTAGGATGTGAAGGACAAAGTAGAACAACAGCAGGAGGAATAAAGTACCCAGCGCCACCCCGAAGCCAAGAAATGTGTTGCGACGTATCCATCGGAGGAGTTCGTGGTTCCAGAGCCGAACACTCCAACCTTGCTGGGGCGATAGCATTACGTTAGCTGGGGTCGTCATAGCGAGGCAATTTCCTGTTCATCCTGTTCGCTCATTGGAGCAATTGCGAAGCGGCGTTCACGCCGAAGACCTTCTCGAGCAAGCTGCTCGGTAATCGGAAGTTCGGCGCGATTGAGCACGTCTAGCACCGTGATCACCTGTCCGTACGAGGTATTCGGAGAAGCTTTCAAAACGGTGATGAGGCGGTTTTTCAGGCGGACGTTTTCCCGCACTGCGAGCGACTCCAGGTCCCGCAGGGAGATTGGCTGGGGGGCATCCGTACCCAAATTGTAGAAGAGTTTTCCGTCGGCTCGGATGCGCAAGGTAAGAAGCTCAGACTGTCGGACCTCGATTTGTGTGCGCTCCGGTGGGATGGTCATTTCCATGACCTGCGGAGTAATCAGCGTGGTGGTCAGCATAAAGAACGTTAAGAGCAGGAAGGCGATATCTACCAGAGGCGTCATATCCAGCCGATACCGGAGGCGCCGCATTTTTTTCCGTCGTCGGGTTCCGCCTCGGCGTTCCCGTTTAGCTTCTCCACCGAAATCTGCAACTCCCATCCTACCGAGGTCAGGCTGTTTCTGTCACTCTTTTAGACGCTCATTCCTCTATCTCTGTTACATCGGCGCCTGTTCTGGGGGACGGCGGTCCGTCACAAAGTTGAAGATGGTAGCTCGGTTCTGCCGCATGACCTCCATGAGGTCTTCTACCCATTTATAGCGTATCCGCCGGTCGGCGTCTATGGCAAAGCGTGTTGTCGGTCGTACAATTCGTGTGCGGCGGACCAGCTCGTTGAGCTCGGTGAGGTTGACTTTGAGCTGGCGTACGTGCTGTCCCTGCCCAGCTTGCTGGAACTGTTCCAGTGAGGCGATTACCTGAATCCAGTCAGCCTCGTTTGTCATCTCGTAATAGTAGGAAGTGTCTCCGACGACGGTATCAATGCCAATCTTAATGATCGCCAGGTCTTTGTCAGGTAGGCGAGAAGTATCGGCCGTTGCTTGTGGGCGGACGATCGTGAAACGCTGTTGGCTTTCAGCCTCAGACTTGAACTTCGCCGTCAGCATGAAGAACGTTAGCAGTAGGAAAGTGATGTCAACCAGTGGTGTCATGTCCAACACAAAGCCGAGTCGGCGTTTCCTGAGTTTGGGCATGGACGCGCAGTGGAGCGGCTATTGTTTGACCCGTACAGTCAGTATTTCCATCATGCTCAGCGTGGCTTCATCAATAGTATACACGAAGTTGTCAACTTTCGTAGTGAAAAAGTTGTAGGCAACGATGGAGATGATAGCAGCAGCGAGGCCGCCAGCGGTGTTGTATAGTGCCTCAGCTATGCCGATGGAGAGCTGTTGGGCGGAGACTGCCCCCGTCAGGCCCAAGGCCATGAAGGCCCGAATCATGCCAATGGTCGTTCCCAGGAGCCCAACCAGGGTGGAAATGGAGGCTATCGTGGAGAGGATGACCAAGTTCTTTTCCAATAGTGGGGTTTCCAAGTTCATTGCCTCGTCAAGAGCCCGCTGCACTTCTGCCAGCTTACGTTCGGCATCTAAACTGGAATCTTTCTCTACCTGCCGGTACCGTTGTAACCCAGCGCGCAGGATGTTGCCAAGGCTTCCACTTTGCTCACTACAGAGGGTGATAGCTGCCTCAAAGTTGCCCTGTTCCAGAAGTTTCTGAAATTCCTGTAAGAACTCCTCAGGCGGGCGCCGTCCTCGTGCCTTCCGGATGGAAAAGGTGCGCTCGAAAACAAAAGTGATAGAGATGAGTGAAAGGGCTATCAACACAGCCACTAAGGGACCGCCAGTATACACTGTTCCGAGTACGTTCCCGGGGATAGGTTCACGTCGGCGCTCACCGTCTTTGAAATTTGCTGGATTCCCCATAACAAAATGGTAGAAAGCAAACGATACGAGAAGTGCCAGAGCGATAACAACGATGTTGAACAGATTACGCATCAGCAGACTCCTTTCGGACTCATGGGACTCAACGAGAACACGCAAAAATACATGCCTTTCGTGGCCACGGCTTGAGATGCTGTAGATAACGGAATCATTACGTCGCTGTCCGCTGCCACTGCATAAGTTCTTCCAGGCGTTCCATTGTCTGGCGGACATCGGCGGCGGAGCGATGTAGGGCTGTCAACTCCTCGGGGGTAAGCTCGATTTGCAGGATCTCCTCTACTCCGGCACGTCCTAACTTAACTGGGACTCCGCAAACGACTTGAGAAAGCCCGTATTCTCCATCCAACGCGACAGCACATGGCAGTATTTGCCTGCGGTCATGGACGACGGCATCAATCATCTGCACAATGGCGGCGGCTGGCGCATAGTAAGCGCTGCCTGTTTTGAGATAGGATACAATCTCGGCTCCACCGTCCCGTGTTCTCTGTACCAACGCGTCTATCTTCTCTTTCGGCAGGAGCTCTGTGATGGGGACACCGGCCACCGTTGTGTAGCGGACCAGCGGCACCATACTATCGCCATGTCCGCCCAACACGAAGGCATATACGTCTGCTACGGAGACCTTGAGCTCCATGGCGATGAAGGCGCGGAAACGGGCGGTGTCTAACACTCCTGCCATACCAACCACGCGAGTACGCGGCAGACCTGTTACTTTGAGCGTTAGATAGGTCATCACGTCCAGCGGGTTGGAAACAACGATGTAGAAGGCGTTCGGCGAATAGGCGTAAGCGTGTTCAACGCACGACTTTACAATGCCAGCGTTGATCGTAAGCAAATCATCGCGGCTCATGCCGGGTTTTCGGGGAACCCCAGCGGTGATAACGACAAGGTCAGAAGCAGCCGTATCGCTGTAGTCATTTGTGCCGAGTACATGGCAGTCTCTTTCTACGATTGGCAGCGATTCGTAGATGTCCAGGGCTTTTCCCTGTGGGATGCCCTCCAGGATGTCGAGCAACACAATTTCACGAGCAACCCCGGAAAGGGCAGCAATGTGGGCAGTCGTAGCCCCAACGTGACCAGCCCCGATGATGGTCAATTTCATTGGTTCGCCTCTGGACTGCCGGGCTCTGTCGGGGCTGTGGGGTAAACGCAAACTTTCAGTCGCTGGCGGTCTTTACGCTCGAAGGCCACTCGTCCATCTACCAAGGCGTAGAGAGTGTAGTCCCGCCCCATACCAACGTTGTGCCCGGGATAGAACTTTGTGCCCCGCTGGCGAACTAAGATGGTGCCAGCACGGACAAACTCACCACCGAAGCGTTTGACGCCGAGGTATTTGGGGTTTGAATCGCGTCCATTACGTGTCGAGCCACCTGCTTTTTTGTGGGCCATCGTGTTCAAATCTCGGCTGTGGAACCGCTCCTGAGCTGGATATCGGTAATGCGAATCCGGGTATATAGCTGAC
>JANWXA010000094.1 GCA_025055465.1 Candidatus Kapaibacterium sp. | reverse complement strand
GACCGTTATACCCTCTGGCGGAATGAAGAGCACGAGATGTGAGTAACCCACAGACAGCAGCAAACGGTTCTGTCCTCGCAACTCGGCTCGATAACCGATGCCTTCGATTAGAAGGGTGCGGGTAAAGCCAGTTGTAACCCCTTGGAGGGCAGAGGCTGCCAGGGCACGGGCTAACCCGTGTGCTGCTTTGACGTGTTTTACGTTACTGTCACGGGAAAAGAGCAAAGTCTGGTCCTTCTGCTGGCACTGAGTTCCCGGGGGTAGTGGAGCCCGCAGTTCCCCGTTCGGTCCGCGAACTATCAGTCCGTCAGGCTGAATATCTACGCGGACTCCTGAAGGGAGAGGGAGCGGCTTTTTTCCAATGCGTGACATGCTTGTCGTGTCTAAAATACCGTACAAATAACTTCCCCGCCAATACCGAGGTGGCGGGCCTCTTTATCGGTCATGACACCGCGCGAGGTAGAGATAATGGCGATTCCCAAACCGTTTTTGACTCGAGGCAGCTCGTGAGCGCCACTGTAAATGCGGCGACCGGGCTTGCTAATGCGAACCAACTCTCGCACTGCCGGATTGCCCCCGACATAGCGAAGCGTGAGACGCAGGATACCTTGCTTTCGGTCCTCGAGATACTCGTAGTCGGCGATGTAGCCCCACTCCTTTAGAATTGCTGCGATGGCAATCTTGAGGCGCGAGGCCGGGACTGTTACCACTCGGTGCCGTGCCCGATAGGCGTTCCGGATACGCGTCAGAAAGTCGCCGATGGTGTCGCTTACAACTGCCATTGCTCTGGACAACCTCCGAGGGAGCTCACCAACTTGCCTTCCGTACGCCCGGGATTTTTCCCTCCAATGCCAATTGTCGGAATACAACGCGACAGAGCCCGAACTTGCGGAGCACTGCCCGCCCACGCCCAGTGGCAAAGCACCGGTTGCGGACGCGCACCGGAGAGCTATTTCGGGGAAGTTTATGCAACTCTTCCCAGCGCCCCTCCTGTTTAAGGCGCTTTCGAAGTGCAGCATACTTCTGAACTAATTGCTTCCGTCTTTCGTTGCGAGCGATCACACTAATCTTTGCCATGGGGTCTTAGCCGCGCTTCTGGAACGGGAATCCGAATTCGCTCAGTAAGGCGTGTGCCTCTTCGTCAGTTGGAGCCGTTGTTACGAAGGTAACGTCCATCCCGAGGATATGATTGACTTTGTCCACGTCGATCTCCGGGAAGATGATTTGCTCTTTGATGCCGACAGTATAGTTGCCGCGTCCGTCGAAGCTTTTATCTGAGAAGCCACGAAAATCTCGAATACGGGGCACAGCGATATTGATAAAACGATCCAGGAACTCATACATGCGGCTCCGCCGAAGGGTGACCATGCAGCCGATGGGCATGCCTGCTCGAAGCTTGAAGTTAGCTATGGATTTTCGCGCGTAGGTCACAATAGGGTGTTGGCCAGCTATGAGCTCCAGGTGGTTGAAGGCCTCTTGGAGGATCCGTCCATCCTGGGTTGCTCGCCCCACCCCCATATTGATGACGATCTTTTCCAACTTAGGCACCTGCATGACCGAGCGGTAGTTGAATCGGCGCATTAGAGCGGGAACAATGTGCTCTTTATAGTATAGCCACAGGCGCGGTGGTGGTATTGGACCACTGTATTCCTCCAACCGTGGTCCTTCAGGCTTAAATTCTACGACTTTCCGTTTGATGCGTGCCATTGCTCTGCCTTATGGAATTTCCTCGCCCGTGGTTTTCGCAATTCGGATGCGGACCATCTTGCCGGCGCGCTCGACGCGGCGAATGCTTACCCGTGTTGGACGCCCGTTACTGTCAACAAGCATTACGTTCGAGTAGTGGATCGGTAGTTCCTTACTGACAATGCCCCCCTGGGGGTAACGCTGGCTGGGGCGTACGTGGCGTTTGCGTACGTTTACCCCCTCGACTAACACGCGCATCTCTTTGGGATATACTGCCAATACCTTGCCGATTTTGCCTTTGTCGTTCCCGGCAATGACTATAACGGTATCACCACGCTTTAGTTTAAGACCCATGGCGTTAGGTATCGACATGGACCAGTGAGACAACCCCTCAGACAACTTCGGGTGCCAGGGAGACAATCTTCATGAAGTTTTTCTCGCGTAGCTCACGAGCAACAGGCCCAAAGACACGAGTTCCCCGCGGCTCACCAGCCGGGGTGAGCAATACGACAGCATTGTCGTCAAAGCGGACGTAAGTGCCGTCCTTACGACGAATTTCTTTCCGCGTTCGCACAATGACTGCCCGATGTACCTCGCCCTTCTTGATCCCGGAGTGGGGCACGGCGGACTTGACCGATACTATGACGACATCGCCGACAGTACCATAGCGACGATCGCTGCCACCTAAAACTCGAATGCAGCGTACAAGCTTAGCTCCTGAATTGTCTGCCACAACCAGGTTAGACTCTTGCTGAATCATAGTACATCACCTTCCCCAACTTGATGGGACCGCTGGAGGATTTCTACCAGCATCCAACGTTTGTGTCGGCTTAAGGGGCGCCATTCTACGAGCTTGACGATGTCGCCAACGTTGCACTGGTTAGATTCGTCGTGGGCCATGACTTTCGTCGTCCGTCGGTAAGTCTTTTTGTAGAGGGGATGCATGATGTCTCGCTCAATTGCGACGACTATCGTTTTATTGGGCTTATTACTGATGACGCGCCCAATGCGGACTTTACGCCGCCCGAAATGGCGGGACCTCGAAGATTGGTGTGCCGACGTACTCGACTCGGCTGCCCGGGGCTCCAGAGAAGCCCTGTCAGGGGCAGCGGATGGAGGTTCCTGCTGTTCCAACACTGATTGAAGGGTCATGTGCGTACTCCACGGTCGTGCAAGATAGTCTTGATGCGGGCAATATCTTTCTGCACCGTTCGCAGGGCGGCTGTGTTCCCCAGTTGTTTGAGAGCATGTTGGAAGCGCATTTTCTGCAGCGTCTCCTCATTCTCGTGCAACAGTTGCCGAAGTTCCTCTGTAGTAAGCTGCCGCAGTTCAGAAGCTTTACGAGGCTTCATGAGCAACAGGTGATTCCAGGCGTTCTACAATCTTGGTTTTGATAGGCAGCTTATGAGATGCCAGGCGCAGTGCTTCGTGGGCGGCTTCCCGAACGACCCCATCAATCTCGAATAGGATGCGCCCGCGCTTGACCACGGCAACCCATAGCTCGGGGCTGCCTTTACCCCCACCCATGCGAGTCTCCAGAGGTTTCTTTGTTACGGGTTTGTCGGGGAAGATGCGGATCCAAACCTTCCCACCTCGTTTGAGAGAGCGGCTAATGGCGATACGGGCAGCCTCCAATTGCTGAGCGGTTATCCAGCCACTTTCCTGAGCTTTTAGTCCAAATGCCCCAAACGCAAGGGTTGCTCCACGGGAGCTCTTCCCACGGACGCGCCCGCGCTGGGTTTTTCGGTACCGTGGACGACGAGGCATGAGCATGGCTTAGGTTCCGCGCTCTCGGACAGAGCGCCGTTGTAGGACTTCCCCACGACAAATCCATACTTTGACGCCAATTGTGCCATAGATAGTATACGCGGTTGCGAAGCCGTAGTCTATGTCTGCACGCAGGGTCTGCAATGGTACTCGCCCCTCAAGGTATTGCTCTTTGCGGGACATCTCCGCTCCACCGAGGCGACCAGAACATTTGATGCGGACTCCTTCGGCCCCCATGCGCATCGCAGCGGCGACAGCTTGCTTCATAGCTCGACGGAAGGAAATGCGGTTTTCTATCTGCTGGGCAATGTTTTCTGCCACCAGTTGCGCATCCAGCTCTGGGCGTTTGATTTCGGAGATGCGGACTCGAACTTCCTTCCCGCCGGTGAGCTGTCGGAGTTCTTCTTCCAGTTGGGTAATATCTTTCCCCGAGCGCCCGATGATCACGCCTGGCCGAGAGCTGTGCAAAGAAATCGTGAGAGCCTTCCCGCTGCGCTCAATAACGATTCGGGAGACTCCAGCATGTTTGAGGCGCTGCTTAAGATACGAGCGCAGGGTGGCGTCTTCGCGTAGTTTTTCGGCAAAGTTCTTTTCATCGAACCAATACGCGTCCCATTCTCGGGTAATCCCGAGTCGGAGACCGATCGGATGTACTTTTTGTCCCACGACTATGCTCGCTTTGTTACTGAAACATTCTCCTGAGCACGCACGACGATGGTTACATGGTTAGTACGCCGGCGAATCCAATAGGCTCGTCCCATCGGTGCCGGCAAAATCCGCTTGAACATGGGACCGGGGTCAACGTGGGCTCGTGTAATAATGATGGTTGCTGGGTCTATGGAGACGTTGTCTTGTTTACTTGCCAAGTTTGCCAGTGCTGAGCGCAACACTTTCTCGGCATAGCGAGCTGCTCGCTTCGGCGATAGGCGTAACAGGGCCAGCGCTTCAGCGGCTGTCTTATAGCGGATGAGGTCTATCACCAGCCGCATCTTGCGGGGTGAGCAGCGGATGTATCGGCCAATGGCGTGCGCTTCCATTTTCCTTTGACTCGTGCTGGCTTTACTTGCGTACTGCAGTACGCTGTTCTTTCCGATGCCCGGAGTGCCCGCGATATGTGCGGGTAGGGGCAAATTCCCCTAACCGGTGTCCGACCATGTTTTCGGTTATATACACCGGGATGAACTTGTTGCCGTTGTGCACCGCGAAGGTGTGACCAACGAATTCCGGCAGAATCATGGAGGAACGGGACCATGTCTTGATGACCCGTTTTTCCCCCGTGGCATTGAGTTGCTGTACTTTCTCCCGGAGTTTTGGATGTACGTATGGTCCTTTTTTCAGCGAACGTGCCATTGTGTTATCTGCGGTGCCGAAGGATGTACTTATCCGACAGTTTGTTTTTCTTGCGGGTCTTCAGACCTTTTGCCAGTTGGCCCCATGGCGATTCCGGGTGTTGGCGCCCACCACCGGATTTAGAACGTCCTTCGCCACCCCCGTTGGGATGGTCTACTGGATTCATGGCTATCCCCCGTGTTTGGGGGCGGATACCCAGCCAGCGTCGGCGCCCTGCTTTTCCATAGGAAATGTTTTCGTGCTCGGGATTGCTCACGCGACCAATTGTGGCCGTGCAGCGGGAGAGCACCATGCGCATTTCTCCAGAAGGCAGCTTGACGATAGCGTATTTACCTTCGACGCCCATTAGTTGTGCGGCAGCTCCTGCGCTGCGAACCAATTGTCCGCCTTTGCCAGGTTTGAGCTCTATGTTGTGGATAAAGGTACCTGCAGGAATGCGGTACAACGGTAAGGCATTGCCTGCTTTGATTTCTGCCTGAGGGCCGGACTCAATAACCTCGCCGACCTTGAGCCCGTCAGGGGCCAGGATGTAGCGATACTCCCCGTCGGCATAGTGAACCAAGGCTATGCGTGCTGAGCGATTTGGGTCATACTCGACAGTAAGAACCCGTGCAGGTATACCAACTTTGTCTCGCTTGAAGTCGATGACGCGATATCGCCGCTTGTGGCGGCCGCCTCGATGGCGTGCTGTGATGCGGCCCAGGTTATTTCGCCCGCCGCTGCTTGGAAGAGGCTCCAGAAGGGCCTTGAAAGGGCGATCGGTGGTTAGCTCCTCAAAGGTGCTAACTGAGGAGAAACGAGTGCCAGGTGTTGTGGGCTTGCGAATTCGGATTCCCATGGTGGAGCCTCTTAGGAGCTACTTTCCGTGTGTACGGCTTCCCCCTCTACAAGATCGATGTGGTAGCCTTCCTTGAGCGTTACGTAAGCTTTCTTCCGCAGAGGAAGGCGCCCTTCAATACGGTGCCCACGCACAAAACGAGAGCGCTTCTTCCCCTTGACCCGGACGGTTCGTACGCCCTCTACTTTGACATCGAAAAGCTTCTCTATGGCTTGCTTAATCTGGATCTTGTTTGAGCGTGGGTCCACCTCAAACACGTATTGCCGCTGTGCTTGCAGTTTGAGAGCTTTTTCCGTGATGATCGGTCGCTTAATGATCTGCCACATAGGAGACCTCTTCTCCAAAAGATGCTACTAACGGCGCGATGGCGCCTTGGAAGAGAAGCAGCTTCGTATGCGCCAGAATATGGTAGGCAGAGGCTTTATCTGCCAACATGGTCGTTACATAGGGTAGGTTGCGGGCCGAGCGTACAATGGTGTGGTCTATGCCGGGGAGTAGGACAAGCGTTTTGACGTTTTCCAGTGCCAAATTGCGTAGAACCTGCACCATTAGTTTCGTTTGAATGCGCTCCAGCGTGAAGTCTTGCACAACGAGGAGATTTCCCTCGCGGGCGCGTAGCGAAAGCGCCGACTTTCGCGCAAGCCGTTTGACCTTTTGCGGCAATTCCATAGTGTAGTCTCGTGGCTGGGGACCGTGGATTTTTCCCCCTCCAACCCAGATGGGGGAACGAACGGAGCCGTGCCGGGAACGCCCAGTACCTTTCTGAGACCATGGTTTTCGCCCCCCTCCGCGGACCTCGGAACGAGTCCGGACAGCGTGGGTTCCCTGTCGTCGGTTTGCTAAGTGCGCACGAACGGCGAGGTAGAGGGCATGTTCGTGGGGCTCTATGCCGAAAAGAGCGTCAGGCAGTTCCACTTGCCCAACGATGGACCCGGTTTTGTCCCACAGGTCTACGAGCATCATGACAACTTGACAATTTCTACCAACCCATTGACCGGTCCCGGGACAGCTCCCTTGACCAACAGCAAATTGTGTTCGGGCAATACCTTGAGCACCTCTAAGTTACGGACGGTCACCCGCTGATTCCCCATTCGCCCTGCCATGCGCATTCCTTTGAAGACGCGGGAAGGGAAGGATGACGAACCCACAGATCCAGGGGCCCGTTCGCGATTGTGTTGGCCGTGGGTTGCCATTCCCACCCCACCGAAACCGTGGCGTCTTACCACGCCTTGGAAACCGCGTCCTTTGCTCTGGCCAGTTACCTTGACTTTGTCACCGGGGGCGAATTGCTGCACGGTGAGCAAGTCTCCGACCTTATAGGGGGTCGGCGGAACCCGAAATTCTCGCAGGTAGCGTAAGGGCTGGAGTCCGGAGCGCGCAAAGTGCCCTTTCGATGGCAGGGTGAGCTTGCGCTCAGGAATGGGTTCAAAGCCGATCTGAATTGCCTCGTATCCGTCGCGCTCACGGGTACGAAGTTGGACAATCGGACATGGACCGGCTTCGATGACGGTGCAGGCTACGGTCCGCCCGTCCGACAAGAAGAGTTGTGTCATGCCCAGCTTTTTGCCCAGGAGCACACCCATGATACTCACACCTTCACTTCTACATCTACCCCAGCGGGTAGTTCTAAGCGCATCAATGCTTCGACGGTTCG
>JANWXA010000093.1 GCA_025055465.1 Candidatus Kapaibacterium sp. | reverse complement strand
AACGCCACGGCTATGCGGTAGAGCTGGTGGACCTGCTAGAAGGAGAGGAAGCAGGCATTAAGTCAGCCACTCTGGAGATCCGCGGACCCTACGCCTACGGCTATCTAAAGGCCGAAAGTGGCGTCCACCGTCTCGTGCGTATCTCGCCCTTCGACGCCAATGCACGTCGGCACACCTCCTTTGCCTCCGTCTTTGTCTACCCGATGGTGGAGACCGACGACACTATCGTCATCCGCCCGGAGGAGCTTGAGATTGAGACCTTCCGCGCCAGCGGGCATGGCGGGCAGAACGTCAATAAGGTAGAGACAGCCGTTCGTGTCCGCCACATCCCCACAGGGATTGTCGTCACCTGCCAGCAGGAACGTTCCCAACACCAGAACCGCGAACGAGCGCTGAAAATCCTCCGGGCAAAGCTATACCAGAAGAAGTTGGAAGAGCAGGCTGCTGCGCGGGCAGCTCTGGAGAAGACAAAGCGGAAGATTGAGTGGGGGAGCCAAATCCGCTCCTACGTCCTCCACCCGTATCTGATGGTGGCAGACCACCGGACGGACTTCAAGACGAGCGACGCCTACGCCGTTCTGGACGGGGAGCTGGACGAGTTCATCAAGGCCTACCTCTTGGTGCAGGCGGCCGAACAACACGCCCCAAAAGAGCAAGATAACAGCGACAGGCAGTAGCCTTCAGCTTCCTCAGTCTATTAGTCTGCGCAGGAATGCCGGTTGTTCCAGCGGTGACGGCTCGGTGGTCGGAGCTGGTACAGCCGACTGGAGTGTATTGCGACGGAGGTAGGCAGGCTCGTCATACTTCTGAAGCTCTTGTGCTCCAACGGGGCTCGCAGCGGGAATCGGCTGTAGGACATAACTGGCACCACCGCCGGCAGCCACTCGAGACACCTCTACAGCAGCGACTGCAACTGCTTGCTGGGCCGTTGGCTCAAGCTCCAGCGACGTGGTGGAGCGGAAACCTGTCGCTACTAACGTAATACTTATTTCCTCGCTGGGGTCCGGGCTCATCACAATACCATGTATAAGGTTGGTTTCGCTGCCGGCTGTCTCCTCAATCAGCTGCATCGCGTCAGCGACTTCGTACATCGTAAGGTCCGAGCCACCAGTGATATTGACTAAGACACCTCGTGCACCGGCGATAGAGATACCTTCCAGCAACGGCGAGTTTAGCGCACTCTGAGCAGCCTCTACCGCTCGACGTTCGCCACGCGCATATCCCATCCCCATAAGAGCGTCTCCCATCCCCTTCATGATAGTCCGTACGTCAGCGAAATCCACGTTGACATAGCCACAACCGGATATGATATCAGCTATGCCACGCGTAGCATTGTAGAGAACCTCATCAATTCGTTGGAAGGCCTCACGGACGCTTGTGTTCCGGTCTATAATTCCTAAAAGACGCTGATTGGGTACCACGATGAGAGCATCTACATACGTACGGAGCTCGGCGATGCCAGCTTCGGCAATCTGCATGCGGCGGCGGGCCTCCCACTGAAACGGCTTCGTGACGATGGCAACAACAAGCGCTCCCAGCTCTTGTGCCAAGCGAGCCACTACAGGTGCTCCACCAGTTCCCGTTCCTCCGCCCATACCAGCGGTCAGGAAGACCATGTCGCTGCCGGAGAGCGCCTCCCGTAGCTCATCCAGACTTTCTTCCGTTGCACGTTTCCCCACGGTTGGGTCGGCACCGGAACCCAGGCCACGAGTTAGCTCTTTACCAAGCTGGATTTTGAGGGGTGCCCGATTTGCGGCCAAGGCCTGGGCATCCGTATTGGCAGCGATGAAATCCACACCACGCAGGCCGCACTCAATCATTGTATTGACCGCGTTGCCACCGGCACCACCAATACCAATAACTCGGATACAAGCTCCATAGGTCACACCAGTTTCCAAAGTGATCATAACAACCTCACCGACAGCTTGTGAAACATAACTACTTATAGCTCTTCAAAGAAAGCTCTCAAGCGCTGCAGGAGCGATCGTTTTTGTGGCTTGACCCGCCGCTGGTTCTCTATTGTAAAGAGCAGCAAGCCCACAGCAGTA
Source organism: Candidatus Kapaibacterium sp. (assembly GCA_025055465.1). Lineage (GTDB taxonomy): Bacteria > Bacteroidota > Ignavibacteria > Kapaibacteriales > HRBIN21 > HRBIN21. Next base: position 5,356 of record JANWXA010000093.1, on the reverse strand, counting down.
GAATACATCGGATGAGCGACCTCCGGTGCTAATCCTCCCCGAGCGCTGGGGAAGCCGATTTTGACAGGCATCCGGAAAATGCGCTGGGCCAGCTCATCAATACCCCGCAGCAATGCGGTGCCTCCCGTCAGCACAACACCAGCAGGCAAGCGATTCAGATACCCCGCACGGTGTATCTCGGCCAACACAAATTCCAGTATCTCCTCCACCCGTGGCTGAATAATTTGGCAAAGCAAGCTCTTGCTAATCTCCATAGGCTTGCGACCACCTATGCCGGGAATCATGAAGACCTCATCGTGCAAAATACTCTCCTGCAGTGCGTGTCCGTATCGCTGTTTGATCTCCTCTGCCTGGGCTGCAATAATGCCCAGGCCCCGTCGGATGTCATCCGTAATTTGGCGTCCAGCAATGCCGAAGACCGCCGTATACCGTACTACCCCCTCCTCAAAAATGGCGATATCCGTCGTTCCCCCGCCAATATCAACCAAGGCAACACCCACTTCCCTCTCTTCCGATTCCAGCACAGCATAACTACTGGCAAGGGGCTGTAGCACAACGTGCTCAATCTGCAGTCCGACGCGCTCAATACACCGGTGGAGATTCTGTACCGCCGTGACCAATGCCGTAATGATGCAGACCCGGGCTTCCATTCGCACACCGCTCATCCCCACAGGATCGGTAATACCATCCTGCCCATCCACGATGTACCCCTGCGGCACAAGGTGGAGAATGACCCGATCCGGTGGCAAGGCAACACTGCGGGCATCTTCCAGGAGACGTGCAACATCGTGAGCCGTGATCTCCCGGTTAGGATTGGAAATAGCGATCACGCTATGGGTCTGCTGTGCTCGTATGTGGTCGCCAGCAATGCCCACAGTCACCCGCCGGATGCGAATACCGGAACGCTGCTCGGCTTGCTCCACTGCCTGGGCAATGGAGGCAATTGTTTTCTCAATATTGACAACCACGCCGCGATTGAGCCCCTCACTGGGAGCTGTTCCAACCCCCAGGATATGCAATTCTCCCGTGTCGGGCTGCGGTTGAGCCACCAAGGCGCAGACTTTTGTTGTGCCGATATCCAAGCTAACGATGGTTCCTGCACCCTGTTCTCGACGCGTCAGCTCCTGCTTCATGACACCACAGTCCCTATTCAACTGGCGGCTGCACGACAACCGCTCTCTGCCATCGCAGATCTGCACGGAGTGGAGCCGCTGACGGAACGGAACGCCGGAAGCAACTCCACCGATACCATTTTTCAACCGCACCCACTGTGTCGCCCAGAAGCAGGGTAGAGCCATCTCGTAACTGCACCACCCACCCAAAAGCGTCTTCCCAGCGGACACGAGCAAGAGAATCTTGCGGAATAACCCGGAGCAGATATGCGACTGAGGGAGCAACGTCGGCAAAAGATTCTACCCCATCTAACTTTGGTAACCTCGCTGGTAGTCCCTGCAATGGCATTACTCGCACAACCCCTGTTTCGTCCACCACAGCTGGCGGATCGGAATCCCTGAGGATTCCCAGAAGCTTGTGCTCACGGACAACAATCCGCACAATGCCAGGTGCTTCCCAGTAAGCCGCTGCCGAAGCTATCAGGGGATGCCGTAGGACTGCAGTGGCCCATTCCCCCAGGCGTTGAGGAGCATCATGCACCCGATCCCGTGGTACAAGAGCAAGCAACTCCGTCGAATCCACGAGTGAATTTCCCTCCATCCGCACCTCCATCAATGGCTGACGCTCCCACCAGCGCACCGCGACAACAGCAACAACAGCTACGACCCCGGAAAAGAGAAGAAAGCGGCGTGCAAACCTCCTTTCAGAGGGAGATTCTCCCCCTGGCGGCACTTGCGAGGTATCGAAGACACCTCCCACCCACCGCGGACGCGAGCCGTGTCGCTGCCACTTCCTCATTTATATCCCTGGAGCCCACCGAACCGCTGCAAAGTCGGCAGGCCTACAGTGTCTATGCGACGCTACAAATTTAGTACAAGCGTGAGCAATTGTCAAGGCCACCCATGGTCACGCCCGCACAACACAAAAAGGGACCAAGCCAACCGTGTCACGCCGCCAGTAGACCTACCGTTGCTTCCTCCCGGACCTGGCGGGGTTGAGCCTACGACGGCCGCACGGGACTCAGTCCCCGAGGTAAAATTACATCAGCACCCGTAGACCATGTGCCCACACTCTGAAGTCCTCCGGCCCGAGTTTTACTAATTTCGCTCCGTACAACATAGCATGCCATCATGCCACTCCGTCCGGAAGTAGAAGCGCTGATCGGCAAGGAATTTCGGTGCTTAGACAAGGGGTTCGTTCGCCTCGTAGATGTTATGGGCGACGATGCAGCTATTGTCCAGGCCGCTCGCGTCTCCTATGGAGAAGGAACGCGCAGTGTCAGGGACGACCGCAAGCTTATTCGATATCTGATGCGCCACAGGCATACGTCTCCCTTTGAAATGGTTGAATTCAAGTTTCATATCAAGCTGCCTATTTTCGTGGCACGTCAGTGGATTCGGCACCGAACGGCCAGCGTCAACGAATACAGCGGGCGCTACTCCATCATGCGGGAGGAGTTTTACGTGCCTGACCCTGATCAACTGCGCCCCCAAAGCCCGCATAACAAGCAAGGACGTGCCGAAGAGTCTCTGCCGGAAGAGCTGGCTCAGACCCTGGTTGAACGACTGCGACAAACACAAGCAACGCTGTACGCCGAGTACCAGGCGCTCTTGCAGCACAACCTTGCGCGTGAGCTTGCCCGCATCAACTTGCCCCTTTCCTCATATACGGAGTGGTACTGGAAAATTGACCTGCACAACCTCTTCCATTTCCTGCGCCTTCGGATGGACGAGCACGCGCAGTACGAAATCCGCCTCTATGCCTGCACCATCGCCGATATCGTCAAAACCGTCGTTCCACTGGCATGGGAGGCCTTTGAGGACTATGTCCTGCAGGCTCTTACCTTTTCTCGTCAAGAACAGTATATTCTTGCCCGCTTGCTCCAGGGCTCAACCCTCAGTGAGCAAGCCCTGCTGGAAGTCGGTCTCCTTGGGCGGGAAGCGCAGGAATTCCAGGAGAAACTGGCCCGTATTGGACAGCACCTCATTGATGAATAAGCTGCTGCGCTACTACTGCTCCTTCCTACTCTGTGGTCTCGTCCTGACGGGATGTCAACGCGAGCTCTCCCCTGACCCCAAACCAAGCATTGTAGAAGTCCCACCAGGATTCCCCCCTCTCCCGGTGCCGGCCGACAATCCTTTCACAGCCGAGCGCATCCTCTTGGGGCGCCGATTGTTTTATGACCCGCAGGCTCTCTCAATGACCGGCACCATCTCCTGCGCTTCTTGCCACAGGCAGGAACGCGCTTTTTCCGATGCTGCAACGCTCAGCACTGGTATCCATGGACGAAAACACTGGCGCAGCACCTTACCATTGGCAAATGTTGCCTACGCTTCCCTACTGCTATGGGATGGCTCCGTCGGCTCTCTGGAACACGACATCCTGATCACGCTTACTTCGCCTCGCGTCTTTGGCTGGCCTGATACAGCTGCCTTTTCCGCCCACCTTCAGCGCCACTTGTCCTATCGGAATGCCTTCTACCAGGCTTTTCGAGCCGAGCCCTCCGCGGCCTTAGCAGCCAAGGCTATCGCTGCCTTCGTCCGCACAATCCTCAGCGGGCACTCCCCGTACGACCGCTTCGTTCGCGGGGACACCACTGCTCTAACCCCACAGCAACGCCGCGGAATGCAGGTGTTTTTCCGCTCCGGCTGCAGTGAGTGCCACCGCCCGCCGCTTTTTTCCGACTACCAGTTCTACTGCAATGGCCTCTTAGCCCACTACTGGGAGGAGGGACGCGCTGCCGTAACGCGCGATCCCGCCGATATCGCTCGCTTCCGGACGCCAAGCCTCCGGAACATCTCGCTCACTGCCCCTTACTTGCACGATGGCTCCATCAGCAGTCTCCTGGAGGTGCTGCGCCGCTACAATACGGGCGGTTTCCCCATAGCTACAAAAGACAGGCGTCTTCGCCCCCTTGGCCTTTCCGAGGCAGAACTCATCGCCTTAGAAGCTTTCCTCCACAGCCTCACTGACTCCTCACTCCTGCGGAATCCGCTTTATGGCCGTCCAGAATAATGCAGTACCGCACCACCAAGAACTCAATCGTACAGCTCGGCGACGTGCGCTAACCCTGAAGGCTGTAGGATCCGGATATGCCGGTGATCAACAGCGATGAGCCTTTTACGCTGAAAATCGCTGAGCAACCGGATGACTGTTTCCGGGGCAGTACCTACCAGCTCCGCCAGCTCCCGTCGGGTCATAGATGTCTTCAGAACCCCGTGCTCGTCTTCGCCGAACAACTCACGCAGGTAGAGCAGAATCTCTGCCAGCCGCTGCGGGACGGTTTTCTGTGCCAGCGATGCCAGACGACTCTCGGCAGTCCGAAGGTCGCGTGCCAGCAATTCAGTCACCGCTGCCATCAGATCACTGTTTTGCCGTAACAGCTCAAAAAACGTTGCCCGAGGAACGAAGCACAACACCGTGTCCTCCAACGCTTCCGCCGTTGCTGTATACCGCTCGTTGCTGAGTAGCGCGCGATACCCCAACAAATCCCCTTGCTTAGCCAACCGCACGATGACCAGATTCCCCATAGAATCGCTTCGGTAGAGCTTCACAGCGCCCTGGTGAATACAATAGACTCCCGCTGGATAGCTGCCTTCATGAAAAATCACTTCCCCCCGACGGTAGAAGTAGCATCCCTTAGACTCGTCTAAAACCTCAGTCTCTCCCCCATGAAGGGCGTCAAAGACGCTGTGAATCCGCACCGGACATGCCTCGCAAGCTGGGATCGTCACGCGCTGAGACATTGCGCTTTGCCCCTTCGTCTAACGTTTGCTGCAAAAATACAATACCTTCGCTGATATCAGCGCTTTCCATGACGGAAACTGCAACAGCCGGGCTGAAAAGGCCCTACCACTGATAAAGTATCCCGAGACTCAGCAACGGAAACTTGCTGATGCTGCCATCTACCGCCAAGACAAGCGGACCAATGGGCTGCGCGACTCCAAGAGTGAGCTTCCAGTTTGTGTCAAGAAAGACTGGACGCACAATCTGCGGTTTTGTATCCCCAGGTTGTTCGGGCGTCGGCTGCTTGTTCTCCGGAAGTAAGCCCAACTGAAGTTGAAGCTGAATAGGGAGTGTGAAAGTATACTCCGACTCTATGCGAGTCTGCTCCCATGCTCCGCCTGCGTACAGCAACGTATTCCAATTTGGCATTACGTAAGCAACATGAAGGTTCGCACTCCAAATCGTTGCCCACGCACGCAGCCGGGCCCCTGTCTCCCCAATTGTATTGCGCAGCGCC
>JANWXA010000092.1 GCA_025055465.1 Candidatus Kapaibacterium sp. | reverse complement strand
ACGTTGTCTGGTTCAGAATCGATGCACTCAGTAACCAAGACCCCGCAGACCTGCATTTTCTTGCCGAAAACCAAAATGTCTGGGGTAACATCCAACTGCTCGTGTACCCACATCGTGCCAGTCAGCCCTACACCTGTCTGTACTTCATCGAAGATGAGCAAGGCAGCGTTTTCGTCGGCTAATTGGCGGAGGGCTTGAAGAAAATGCGGCCGGAAGTGGTTGTCCCCTCCTTCTCCTTGGATTGGCTCGATGATGATGGCGGCAATGTCGTCTCGATGTTCTACAAAGGCTTGCTTGATGTGCTCGATTGCTTGCTCTTCTTCGCGGATTACTCGCTCCAAGACTTCCTCTGTTATGGGGAAACAGAGTGCCGGGTTATGAATGCGTGGCCAGGAAAATTTTGGGAAATACATCGTCTTGAGGGGATCTGTGTTGGTCAGGGAAAGGGTATAGCCACTGCGTCCGTGGAAAGCACGCCGGAAATGGATAACCTGGTGTCCACGCTCGGAGGCATAGCCTTTTCGGAAGTTCTGTCGGACCTTCCAATCGAAGGCGATTTTGAGGGCGTTTTCCACTGCCAGAGCCCCGCCTTCGATAAGGAAGGCATAGCGAAAAGCTGGGGGAGCCGCTAAAGCGAAGAGCGTTTTTATGAACGTGGCGTACACGTCTGTATAAACGTCGGAGTTTGACGGTTTGTTCAGTGCTGTGACGAGCAGCTTCCGCAAGAACCCAGGTTCCCAGAGCTTCGGGTGATTAAAGCCCAATGGCATGGATGCAAAGCAAGTAAATAGGTCTATGTAGGTTTTGCCGGAACGGGCATCTACAATAGTTGGGGTGGTGCTACGCTCTAAGTCTACAACCAAGTCGAAGCCGTCCGCCAACACGTGCTTGCGGAGCTCCAGGAGAACCGCTTCCGGGGGGACGGAGAACATCGGTTCGTAGGCAGCCACATCGGGGGAAAGAAGCGCTGACAAAGTAGGAAAGGGCGAGGTCGTCATGAGTCAAAGCGCCTAATGCACACCACGTTTGCTTAGAAAGCAACGAAGTAGGTGTTTCCTTCGTGTCCGTAGCGTGCTTGGTAGGAAGCGTAAAACGCCTTATATTCGTCCCCACTAAAGCAAGGGTTCAACAAGTTTTGGAATATCTACTATGGTGAAACCCAGGCAGTCCCGGTCGGTTCGGGCAGGTTTTCTGCATTATGCGCTCTTCGTCGTGCTCTTTTTGGGAACGACATGGATTTTCCAGGCATTTTTGCTTCCGCGGATTGTGGAATATTTCTTTATCACCCAGTTCAAACCAGCAACGGGCAAGCCCTTGGTCAACTTCCGTGGAGTATACGCCTCGCCGTCAGCAGAGGGGGAAAAATTTGCGGGCACGGAGGTGCGCAAAGAGTACATCAATCGAGAATATATTTTTGATTTCACTGACAAGCCGCGTAACGAGAAAGAGCATGGGTATACGAAAGCTGCTAGCGAGTGGTTGGCACGAGCCCCTAAGTTAGGGGAGGATCCTATTATCCTGGAACCCTTCGGCTTTATTATCCTTTCGCTGGATATAGGTTTCCTGATAGCGGTTCTGCTGACCCTAATTCTACCGCCTTCTATTGGACTGATGTCTGCAAAGGTGGAGGAGGCGATCGAGGAAACAAAAGCCAAGATACGCATCCAGACTGGCTTCAGTGAGGAGGTAATCAATACCTTGGTATTGCGGGACGAAGAATTGGCAAAGTTGGACTGGCGGGAGCTCTCGCAAGTTTTCCGCTACGTCTGGGAACGGACAATGCCAGAAGAGCAGGCAGCTTCACGCCGGTATCCGGTCCGTTTCGAAGAGGCCTTTACCCCCGATATGGACCCCACCAGGTTCCGACGTGAGGTTTTGGATAACCGCATCCGAGAGCATTTCTCTGACTTCGTCGCAAGGGAGATCATTGACACTCGAGCAGCCCAGGACTGGCAGCAAAACCGACTACGCCTTGTCAAAGCTCTCCGCCTCTATATGAGCCATCATTTTGCTGAGCAGTACTCCAATGCGGTCACCGGGTTGGCCTACGGGGGAGCAGCTCTGTTGATTATTGCCATTGGCATCCGTGGATTGAAATTCATTCCGGCGACACGTCCGACGCTAATCCTGTTTGCCATCTTCTTGGAGTTTTCCATGCTCACGCTGTTAGCCTTTACGCTCTTCTATACTGAGGCGGAGGAGCGAGTGGACAAAATGCTCAAGAAGATGGAGGATGCAGCTCGCGGGCAACTGGAGACATTGGAACAGCAGTCGCGTGACATCCATCGCCTGGCAGAGGCTTTAGAGGGGGGTACCACTGAGCTTATTCGTAGGCGCGTAGAGCAGGCTATCACAGAGTACTTGACCTCAGATGACAGCGTCAGGCGAATGGTTGCCGAGGAGATTAGCCAGAAAATTCTCATCGGCATTCGGGAGGTAGTGGAGGCGAAAACTAACGAGAGTAAATCGTAGCACTGGTCCTTACGGCAGCACAGTAGGGTCGGGCAATTTACGTGGCAGACCCAGTGGTGTTTTCTGCCTCCGCAGGAAAATGCTGTGGGGTACCGTGGTATTGGGGCTGAGTGGTGTCGCGACCGCAGCCGCAGTGGTGCAGCAAAGCCTCGCGTCGGAAGGGATCGCGCTACACCTAAATTTTGTTCGTGCACAGGTATCGGTGCTACCCAGCGGTCAGGCTTTTGCACAGCTGAACGAGCCTGGTGCAACATTGTTGCCAGACTCTTCGGTAGCAGCTGCGGAGTGTCTTGCTTTCCTGGTTGCCCTTCCCTCACCGGGGCAATTGCCTGAGGTTCGCTTTGAGGTGCTTCACCGGCGAGAGTGGCAGTCTGTTAGATTGGCTTCTGTTGGAGAGCTGTTGAGAGAAAGACCTGGGCCTCCGGTGCAGCCGATAACGCCATTCGTGCGATTAGAATACTTGGGTATCTGGCGTGGGATACCCCTTGCGCTTCTGCGTATCTGCCCGTGGACCTATGAACCGGGGGATCAGCGGCTGCAATTGTGGTCTAAGCTGCGAGTGCACGTGCGCTATCGAGAGCCTGTGAAGGTGTCGGGGGAGCCCCGCTGGGCAGTCGGAGAAAGGGAGTTTGTACGCCTTATACTCAATTCGGACCATGCACAGGCATTTCGCCAGTGTGAAACGCTTCGCGCGGCCGAATCCCTTTTTCGCTTTGAGGAGCCGGTTTTGCACCTGACGACGACCCGCGATGGCATCGCGATGGTGACTCTAAACGATGCCCTCCGTCTCATGCCTGAGTGGCGAGATGCGCCGGCAGAGCGTTTGGAGTTGCTCTGGCGTGGGACTCCTGTACCCATCCTTTTGCGCGACACGAATGGGAAGCTGGATGAGGTAGATACGCTCTTTTTCTTCGGTCGACGCGCAGCAGGCGACACGACATGGCTGGACTTCTATGCGGCAGGGGAATCCTTTTTCCTTGTGCTCCGAGATAGCGGTTTGGGACGGCGACTTGCAGCGTTCGCTGAAGGGGGAAATGACACGGGCACCCCTGTCCAGATTCTCCCCATGGTGGTACACTGGGAGCGGGAGAGAGTGTATGTCCAGGGGGTCAACGAGGGTTTTTTGAGGTATCGCACGGAGTCTGCGCCAGGAGAGGGGTGGTATTGGGCAGTGCTTCGGGCTGGTGGAAGCCCATGGCGGGACTCTCTCCAATTACCGTCAGCAGATACCGTTTGGTTGAGCCTCCAGGGTTATGCCTTCAACAGAGTTCCGGTGTGCGCACCGGAACATCGTTGGCAGATCGTGCTCAATGGAGACACTCTTTCCGCCCTCCAGGCAAGCGGTTGGGGACCTCTTGTGTGGCAGTCGGCTCTTGAGCCGGGGAAATGGTCGGCAGGGTGGAACCACTGTGCTGTTTATTCGCTCTCTGCCGATACAGGGGTTGTCTGTTCAGCAGCCGAGCAGGCGGTGGACATGTGGAGGCTTCGGTTGCGCCCCCGACCGGTAGCAATCGGTGGAGTATGGCATGGCACGGCTGCTGCCGGAGAACGTGGTGGGAGCATGACTGTTCATGGTTTCGGTAGCTCCCCGGTTGTCCTCCTGGACACGCTGCGAGCGCGAGCAGCAGTACTGTCCGGGGATCCAGAGGTCACCGCGCGTGTCGCCGCACGGTCGGGAGCACAACCACGGGTAGAGGCTTTTATCGGGGATAGCCTTGTTGCCCGTTGGACAGAAGCAGGGATTTTGCTGCTGTGGTGGCAACCTCCTCGATATGAGTTACAACAGCGATGGGTACGGATGGGAGCATCGGGGGTGTACCAGCTTGTACGGCAACTCCCGCCTGGAACCCTTATTGTCTGGGCAAGTGCGGCTGAACCCCCAGCGGACGTGTTGTTGCTCCTACAGAGCTGGGGGCTAAGGAAGGGGGAACGAGCTGCACGGGGCGACGCATGGGTGTGGGCATTGCGAGTGGGCGATACCACGGATGTGGTAGAACATAGTGCTGTTCCTGGATCGTGGGCGAATCTGCTATGGGCGCGCTTCGGTGTGGGAGGTCAGTACAGGGTAACATTCGCGCTTCCGCCGAACGACACTGCTGTTGTGTGGGCAGCGCAGGCAGGTCTCTGGGAAAGACCGCTTTTAGAAAGGATTGAGCCGACCTCGTTGCTTGATCCGGAACCGCAGGCGGATGTTATCCTTGTAACGCCTCCGCAACTATGGGCGGCAGCCCAGCGCTGGGCAGAGTACCGAGAACGGACGCGTAAGGTGCGGGTACGCATAGTCTCAACCCGGGATATTGCCGTGGCTTTTGGTCATGGGCGCCTATCCCCGCACGCCATCAAAGAGTTTCTGCGCTATGCCTATACTCAATGGAGCCCTCCTGCACCGCAATTTCTACTTCTCCTGGGTTCTGCTAACTGGGATACCCGGAACATTTTGGGGTACTCTAAGCCTAATTTGGTGCCTTCTTACGGAGTTCCCCCGAGCGACTATTGGTATACTCTCCTGGATGGGCAGGACTACGTGCCGGAGCTCTTTGTGGGGCGTCTTCCCGTTGCTGATAGCGCTGAAGCAAGAGTAGTGCTTGACAAGCTTGTGGCATGGGAGGACGCTGCTGAGGAGCTCTGGCGGAAGCGGGCTCTGCTTGTGTTCGGCTACGGCTTTACGAACACTATGAACACGTATTACAGTTGGCTGACTGGTCTGCTGGGTATGGAGGCAACAGTCATCCAAAAGGAGACTCCTGAACCCAGCAGCAGTCGCTATGGCCCGCTCATCCGTCAGGTGCTGCAGGAAGGCGTAGGACTTACTACATACTTCGGGCACGGCGCCGAAGCGAATATGGAAGTCCAGGGGTGGGAGCCATATCGGTTGACTAATTCTCAAAGGCAGGGAATTCTCATGACGCTGTCCTGTTCCATGGGGAATTTTGCTGTCCCGTACGTTCGCTCGTTCAACGAGCAATACGTTGTCTCCGCCCGTCGCGGGATGGTAGCAGCGATGGGAATGTCAGGGATCGGGGTGGATAATGTGGAAAGCACGGTACAGCATTACTTCTTCCAAGCCCTTGTCGAACACAAGCTGCGCATGGTAGGACCACTTTATGTTATGGCCCGGCTACCTTTGGTGCCGTTCGTAAGAGAAGATGTGTACCGGGCGACAGTGCTGCAGCACACCCTGTTAGGAGATCCGTTGTTGCTGTTTCCAGTGGACACGGTACCGGACTTCTTCTTTCTGCCTCCGACCCCGTTTGTGCATCGTGGAGACGGGATCCCCACGGGGGAGTTTGTGGTGGGGGATAGTGTGCGTATTAGGATAGCGGTGGGCAACCTCGGGACTGTTCCGCAGTCCGAGTGCCGAATCCGGCTCGTGTACAAAGGCAGTGTGGGGGAAGACACTTTCTGGCTTCCGGTGGGCACCGTGCGATCGAGTACAGTGCTGGATGTCTCCCTACCAGAAGCGTGGCAGCAGTTAGGTCATCATCGGATTGAAATACAGCTCAATGCAGACGGCCTTGTTGGGGAGCGGAGGCGGGATAACAACACTGGGAATCTGGGGTATCGTGTTCAGCAGCGGGGCTTACTACCTTTGGAGCCACTGCCCTTTTGGCATGTCCAACCAGGCCAACCTCGCTTTCGTGTACTGAACCCCTTGGGACCAGCGGAGGAATATCGCTATGAAGCCGAACTCTGGAAGGGGGGGGAGCGGATAGCGCTCTCGACGGCGGCAGAGTTTCGCCTCTTCGACGAGGTAGTAGACTGGCAACCCCGATCGGTTGTGCTGCACTCTGGGGCGAGTTATACTTTTCGCATTCGGGCATTGCACCACGCAGACACCGTTTGGACCCGGTGGTTAGAACTGTCCTTCTGGGTGGACACGGGGATTAGCTTCCGACGAGTGCAGTGGCGTCAAACCGATAGCACGGATTTTGCTGCCAATGACTTGTGGGGTATGGAAATCTCCCCCCGGGGGGATGGATCTTTCAGTGTGCGCCTCCGTCAGCACCGCTATGTGGTGGAAGCTGCCTCTGATCCCATACGGAATCGTGCAAGTGTGCGTGTTGGAGGAAGGCCAGTCCTTGAACTGGAACAGGAGGCAGGAATTGGGGTGGTGGTGTTCCCGACGGCGGACACGTCGCCACAAGTTCGGTTTTACCGGACCGGTCGAACTGGGCAGGGCGAGGATGTCCGGTATTTCCTTGATCTGGTCCGGGATTCGGTCAGGAGTGGGCAATACTTGGTTTGGACAGTTTCCGGAGACGGCCTTTGGCGTTTTTCTGCAGCGCAATTGGATACCCTGCGTCTACTGCTGCAAAGTGCCTACGGTGCAGCGTTGGTGGACTCCCTGGCACGTACCGGTGTCGCTTATGCATTTGTGGGACGCCGGGGTGGGGTGCATGGAAGCGCCGTGGAAGTATTTCGGCGCGGGGACAGTGCAAGTGTGCGAGCAGAGCTTATCCAGTCTTTTCCCAGGGGTCGTATGCTAACTCCGTGGATAGGCCCGGCACGGCGTTTCGGGGAGCTGAGACTGCAGCTCCGAAATCCCCAGCAGTGGTTACTGACTGTTTATGGGAAGCGGACCTCCGAGGAGCAGGATCCTGACGTGGTTTTTGCCAAACGTGGAGATACTTTGCTGGACCTGAGCGCGGAGCCCTACGCCTATGTCCGAATAGAGTTGGAAGCGGAGGAACCTCTGGAGGGGGCAAGCGCACCAGAGCTACGCCAGCTCCTGTTGACGTTTGAGCCGCAGGGGGAGCTGGCCCTTACGAGATCGTCGCTGGTAGTGACCCCAGTCCTGGTTGGGGATTCCCTGCCAGTACGTGTTCGCCTTCAGAATCGAGCCCTTCGGGCAGAAGCTGCCGCGATTCGCCTACGATTTGAGACGCGCTCGCAGGGTGGTGGTATTGAACAAAGGCTGGTATCGTTGCCGGCAGTAGGTATGTCTCC
>JANWXA010000091.1 GCA_025055465.1 Candidatus Kapaibacterium sp. | reverse complement strand
TCTAACAAAGTATTCTGCACGAAGCGTCCAGTTACACCAAAGGAAAATTGTTCCGTCACACGCCCACCAAAGGTTACTCCTACAGCAACATCCGAGATGGAGTACGTCGCTCCTGTGCCCTCCGGTTGCTCCAGGGTAGTCACAGCAATATCTCCGCTGGTGAAGTTGACAAGGCTGGCGGCAACTCGGTAGTGCTCACCCAATGGTATGGCAACCGCTGCAAAGTTGTGCGAAAAGCCACCAAACCATTGTCCATAGGAGAAATGCCCGCTAATATTCCGAATGTCTCCAATCCCTCCGGGATTCCAGTAGATCGCAGTCAGGTCGTTGACCGCACTGGCACAGCCGCCAAGTCCAACAGCTCGTGCTCCTACAGGTATTTTGAGAAACTGAGAGCCAGCTGCCCCTACTTTCTTGAACTCTCCCGCCGATGGAGCGTACAACTGCGCCGCCACGTAAGCCGATCCTACAAGAAACAGAGCTACTATCACACCACAAACGTACGGCGATCGTGTCATCATACGATCCCTCCACGCTATTATTCTGGTACCTGCCGAATACCGCCGACAACAACGCTGAATGGTAGCACAGCCTTTGCCCCATTAGGTGTCTCTATGTGTGCCACGAAGGCCTGGCTAACAACCCGCTGCAAATTGTCCGACAGTAAATCCCAGATTGCTATCCCCAAGCGCCCAACCTCCAGCGCCGTCCGGGCATCGTATTCCAGGGTACGGACAAGCTCGCCGCTAAGGGTATAAATTCGTATAGTACACCGCTCAGGAAGGCGGGTGAAAAAGATCTTAGCATCGTATTGGGAGCGCTGCGCCTGGTGGACAATGTAGTAAGGATTCGGCACAACTTTGACTTGTTGCTCCAGTATGGCATCCGTTATCTTGTCAGGCGACGACGGGGTAGCCACGCGCGCTCGAAGTTTCGCCCCCGGCAGCGGCAAGCCCAGGGCGCCACCAGTGGTTTCGAACACAATCGTGTCCCCCGCTCGGAAATCCCGTGTTGGCTGGGTTGGGGCCTTTTCAATTCCCGACAGGGGCGAGACCCCCCAGCCACGCTTGTTGGCAAAGTCCACAATAAACCGGCAGCCAGAGGCAACAAAAGTGTGGACAAAATCTATTGTATCCGCTCCATCTATGACCGAGAGATAGTACCGTCCCTGTTGGGGCATCCAATCACCCAACTGGACGCGCCGCTGAGTAATTCCATCTGCGCTTCGCCCATTGACCCACGCCACGGCTGCAAAGCCATAGGCTCCAATAGATACTTGACGAGCATCCGGCCCCGTTCCCCGTGCCAGGGTCAACTCCACTCGGGGAAGCTCTCCTGGATAGCTAACTTTGACCAGCTGCCCAGTTGCCGGATCAATGCGCTCAAAACTAATCGCGTTGTATACCTTGACATTGTAGTAGGGAAGCTGTACTTGCTTGGAATTCCGCCCGGAGTTCCATGTCACCGTAACCGTTTCTACTCCTCCAGGCTCCAAGACCACCAGATATCGAGCCGGGCCGTTATTGAAGCTAATGTATCGTCCCGTTGCCGGCTCTGACTGCGTCAATTGCACTTGAGTCCGATCAGTGTGGACAGGAACATCCACATCTGGGGCTGCCCGCCGCCCAGCACGGTACGGGCGATACTGTCCCGCCCACTGCTGCAGAGCATAGTCAAAGGCAAAGCCAAGAGTGCCGTGTATGTACTGTGCCGGGGCATTACACACAGCATCCGTCCGAAACGTGCCCGTTCGCTGGACATAAGCAACTGTATCCAGCCGCCCGATCCCTTGCGTGGTATCTCCAGTAGAGACCCCAGCGAATTCTGAAGGCATCCCCAAAACCGTTCCTTGGCATTGGGTGGGCTCGAATAGGGCGGTGTACCGCCCCAACACTGTCCCAGTCGTCACATTACGGAATGTAATTTGCCGAGCATAAATTCCATTGACAGCTCCTTGGGGAGCCAAAAAACCAGTCCCATACCAAAGGGGCTGGAACTCTATTTCCAACTCATGTCCACCAAAGAGCTGCTGTAAACGCTGTGCATCTTGCACGAGGAAACGGAAATTGTAAAGTCCACCCAGCCTGTCTCGATCTTCGGAGGTTATAGTCACAGTAACCGGCTCGCTGGCCGGTGCTGGACGCGGGAAAGCCTGCACGATATTGACCCCCGTAACGCCAATGTTAAGTTTGCCTGGCGTACGCTGGATAAGGTCGCCCTCGTCATACGCCAGCAATCGATAATAGTAATCCACGTTGTTGAAAAGACGCTCCGTCTGTTCTGGATTTGGATGATCGTCTATAATGCCACTACGGTCATCATCGCCGACATCTACAAACGTGCGGTTACCGGTTACTTGCGCCATATAGGCTGCAATAGTTTGGCGTACCCGCCGACGTATAGCGGGATCCTCATCCAGATCCCTGAACACAACCGTTGCCTTGCCCTGCTGGATGTAGTCGTAAAGAGTGTTGAGGAATTCTTCTACGGTTGGAAAAGCCGCGCGCCATAACCCACGTCCGCCGGTGAGCGCTCGGCTGATCTGGACTTCCCCAGTTAGGTACTGACTTCGTGTTGCCCCATCCAAGCTTTGCCAGAATCCGCCCCACGGCTCACCGCCGTAGCCTACACGGGAAACTCGAACAGTAAAGGAATCTGGCTGCCCTAAGAAAACCAACGAGTCTATGAGCGGGAACGGGCTCACCCCCGGCAACAATGGACGGTCGCTCTTCTTGATAAAGGGGTTTGGCACCTCCCACCGAGCAATCTCCTTCCATCCGAACGGTCCGCGAGCCGCAGCGGGACGGTTGTCAACATCGAAAGAATCCAGGTCCATCCGGCGCGCTCGGTAGAGCCGATAGCCAACAAAATCCAGCCCGCGCTCGCTGTCGTCATACGTGTATTCTGCAGTGGAATCCCAACGCACGACTACGCCATTGTTGAGCGGCGACCATGCAAGGTTAGGTCTATCGGGTGGTACCGGTGCCTTGAAGCCACCATCATAGACAGACTGGGCAAAACGCACTTTCCGCACCAGTTCATCCAAATCCCCGGAGCCCGTCGGATCTCGTCCCGTCGAAGTTGCTGCAAGAATCAGCCCCACAACCACCCGGGCGGTATCTCCCGGCGCCATATTGAAGGGACCGGTTGCCATAAGAAAGCGCTTGTCGCCAGGGCCCTGATCACCGTCTCGAACGCGAGCAGCCATAAAGTCATACCGTTCCTCGTCCCCCAAGGGATCATTCGCAATAACCCAGTTCCGGAACGTAACCAATCCCAGTTGTTCCTGCACCGGATGGAAGCGCTTATCCTTTCGAATGAAGCCCGTCACAGAGTCCACAGCCGGGCTTTCCAAGAAAGACATGCCCAGGTATCCAAAGCCCTTCCCGCCTTCGCCTTGATCCGTATTGCTCCATTGGATTGCCAAATTGAGGCTGGGGTCCTCGTCGTAGAAACGCACCCGATCGTTCCCTGCGATGGCGAAGGGATTTGCCGCCGGACCTATGTCAAAGTCCATCGCCGGCGCCATCCAACATTCCCACAACGTATCCTGGGAACGGTTAATGATGAGGTATTTCAGAAAGACAAAATCGCCGTAGTCACCAAAGCCCCACGAGTAAATCGTTTGTTCTATTTCTACCCGGAGTGGATAGCCCTGTGAGCGGCGAACAGCAACTCCACCCTCGTACCGCCGCAAGTCCGTATCCTTGAAGACGCTCCAAACATCTTCTTGCGAGATGAACGCAGGGCCACGGGGGTACGTCTGCACAGTACGCTTGTCTAAGTCATCCACGTAATCGCCGAAGTAGCGATTGACCTTCAGCGTCTCCACCTCCGATGTAATCCACAACGGCCAGTTTGGTCCTTGCGGACGTTCACCGACCTTCTCCGGCAACGGGGTGCCATCGGGAGCATAGTCGGTGGAAAAATAGAGTTGGTACTTGTCTTTGAGGTCATCGCTGTACTCGTCCCCGTCAGCGATGCGCCCGGGGACCATCCAAGAGGACCCAGAATTTGGGTTGTATGACACAATCACCAGTTTTCGCAGTTCATCTCGAACCCGCTTTTTGACGGCAAACCATATCCCACCGCCAAATATGTATTGGTTCTGCGAGCCCCGCGGCCAGAAGCCTCCACCCCGGTTCGCAGCGATGTTGAGACCAAAGATGCCATAATTTGTTGTGTAAAACTCTATACGGCTTACGCGGTTCCGCCTGAGCTCAAAGGTCCCCGGCGCCAGACGCATGGGCTGGACTCCTTCTCCTTCCTTCCCTCCCCCACGATTCTGCGCTGTTCGTGCTTCGCTGAGCAGTGTTACAACAGCACTGCAGATAGCAAGCAAGCACCACTTGTGCATCATCGTCCCATACCTTAGTGATACAGATTGCTCCAGTGTCCGCTGACCCCAGATACTCTCTTTGGTGTATCCATCACATCAAAAACGCAGCAGGAAGCCTACGTTGACTGAGCGCGGCAGACGGTAGTTGACCTGGCGATTGACCGTATCGCGCACCCATCGCAGGTAACCTTGGTATTTCTCTTCCTGCGTCACTACCCCATCCCGATTGAAGTCAGCATCTGCTGAATAAAGGCGGCGTCCGTAACTATCATACTGTGCCGGGCTGAAAGTTTCGGGACGATTGGGATCTGGCTCTTTGTACCAATTTGTAGCACTAAAGTCACCGATCTGGCGGTTGAGGCTCTCCCCATCGTAATCAGGGCTCCCAGTACGCTCATACACGGCGATGGGCTGGGTGTTATTCAGCACGTTGAAGACATCTATATAAAGTTCAAGGGTGGCGTTCCGGAAGGCTTCGCCAAAAATAGTTCGCAAGGGGATCGCCCGCTGAAGACGCATATCCATAGTCCAGTCCGAGGGCTGCCTGGCTCCGTTGTACTCCCCAACTTGATTCCCCTGGCGGTCACGTTTGGTGTAGGGCAATCCCGTCCTGAAGAATCCCGTGAGGTTCAGTGTCGTGTTTTCCAGAGGATGTAACCCTGCAATAGAGGGGCCCTCACCCTCGCGCAGGAAGAAGGAAAGCGAGGCGTTGAGGACATGTCGGCGGTCGTAGTCCAAGTAGTACTCTGTAAGGGGGAAGGTTTTCGTCCCCGTATAAGGATCCTCGCCTGCCAGAATTGTCTGCCAGTACTGCGTTGTCGGTCCCGAGGCGGTCCCGCGAGCATACGAGAGCGTGTAGTTGATATCAAAGCTCATGTTGCTGATCGGACGGCGGCGTAAACGCAACTCCAGGCCTCTGACATTCCCGTATTCAGCGACAGTGTACTCGGAGTAGGGATCGGGCAAGGTGGGTACATATCGCAGACCAACCTGATTGTAGATATCCTTGTAGAAAGCCGTCACATCCACGGCAAAGTCCTCCGTGAGTGCATGAGCATAAGAAACTTGGTACTGGTTGCTACGCTGGGTTCCCAAATTTGGATTGCCCAAAATTTGATTGCCGCGGAGGCGATAGGTATTGAGAGCGTCGTAGAGGAAATTAGGTTGTGGTATCTGTTGAAAGATTCCGTAGGCAACTGAAAAAGTAGAGCGTTCGGTAATGGGGTAGTTGATAGAAATTCGTGGGCTAAGCAAGAACTTAGCAGTCGCCGGCGCGAAGTATGCCTGCTCCTGAATGGGGATAAAGCGGTGAGAGTCTGTGCGGTACTTAGCTTGGGGCTGGAAATAGTCCAAGCGCAAGCCTACATTGAGAATCATGCCACGGTAGGCAAACTGGTCCTGTACATAAGCAGCAATAGTGTATGGTTTGTACGGTTTGCTGGTCAGCTCCCACACCTGCTGATTCTCAGCGTAAATATTGCCACCCCACCGGTCGGTGTAGACATCAAAGAAGGCATTCCCATCCCAGGGCAGGCTATTGTAATGGTGATGAAGCGTAAGAAGCCGTGCCTCAAAGCCTGCTTTGAGCAGATGTACGATGTTCGCCACCTCAACCCGACTTGTAACATATCCGTCTACTTGGAAGTACTCGGAGTAGCGGAATTCAAAGGCGCGCTCATTTCCGGCGGCGTTGAAGAAACCCTGGAGTCCATAAGGATTGCGCGTACTGGTTGCGTTAGAGCCGCCTTCCACATATCCTGTCCAGGGATGTCGGATCGGGCGGACAGTAATGAGATAGCCATCTTCGCTCACAGTCTGTCCGGTCAAAAGGGTATAATGGTCGATGACCTTGTCCCCAACGCCACCTCGGAGGCCCTTCGCAAGCAGTTGATTCCCCTCCACAACGTACTCATCTTGCGGGTACCAAAGGTCGAAGCCCTTGAAGAAATGAGGCCGATCAAAGTAGCTCTTAACCCATCCCCGTCCAGGTTCATAGGCTACATAGCGCCGCGAGACTTCGTTGACGTTCCAGGTATTAGAGACCGTCAGCTCATAGTATGTCGTCTGGCTCAGTGTATGGGTAATGCGTGCCAGCACGTTCCCAACAAATTGGTCAATGACAGCGCGCTTTGCGAAGTACTCTTGGATTCCGTTTGATTCTCCATTGACAAGCCCCTCACCTTGCGCGTACATCCACCCGATGGAGGGGCGCTCGTAGTTAGTCAGCCCAAACATACCTCCAACAAGCAAGCTGATATCCTTTGTCACAGCAAACTTCATCCGAGAGCTGAGCGAGCGCATCCAAGTTCGATCTTGCGGCAGCTGCCCCCAGCTATTGCCCCATGGGTCTTTGACGTCCAGCCCTGCATTCCGATGGCTGTTTGTGAGATACTGAGCGCTCACATAGAACGTAGAGCCACCAAGGAGCGGAATAGGACCGCCTAAAGCCAGCTCATAGTTATATTCTTTACTGGGCAACCGTCTGAGCCCATTCTGTGCCGAACCGTACAGGAAACCAATGTTATCTGTGTAGAACCGTAGCGTGGCCTCGTAACGGTCGGTGCGACCGGTCTTAGTAACAGTATTGACAACGCCGCCGAGGGCATTCCCGTACTCTGCAGCAAAATTCCCTGTGAGGACCTGTATCTCCTCTACAGCCAGATTTGTTACCGTTGGAAAGTATCGAAAGCCCCCGTTGCCGAAGGCCCCAACGAACTGGTCCGCAATGTCTAGCCCATCCAACCGAATCTGAGTTTCAATAGCTCGGCTTCCGCGCACGATGAAACCATTCCCCGCTGCCAGAACGCCCGGGGTCAAGAGTGCCACCTGTTGCACTGTCTGCCGCGGGATATTGCGGATCTCCTCAGAGCTGACGTTCCGCAGTGTGCCTATGGCGTACTTCTCCACCAGCGGAGCCTTTGCCTCCACCGTTACCTCCTGCACACGGACAGCCTCGGTCTCCAACTGGACGGCTATTTCCGTCGTCTGATCCGCAGAAATCCGGACCTGCAGCCTCACTTCCCGATAGCCAACAGCACGCACTATCACCGTGTATGTCCCCGCCGGAACGTTCACGATGCTAAAACGCCCATCGGATCGGGCAAAGCCACCTAAAGTAGTCCCCTCAATGCGAATTGTAGCGCCAGGAATGGGCTTGCCTTCCTTATCAGTTACGCGTCCTGCTAAAACCCCGTAGATACCCGCCCAGAGGCTAACCGGTGCAACAACAAGAGCTGCAACGTATACCAGATAGCGCCGCATCCGTCACTCCCTTACACCTTGATGAGACTTTCCATCATTCGATGTATCCAACGGAGCAGTCCCCGCACTCTGTGGCAG
>JANWXA010000090.1 GCA_025055465.1 Candidatus Kapaibacterium sp. | reverse complement strand
GGATAGGATGGCGTCCCCCTATGAAAGCCCGGCGTCCAGGCAAAGAGAGATCTATGCTGAGTTGCTCTTCGGCCTGCTCCTCCAGCTTACAACGAATCTGTTCATACCGTCTGCGTATGGATTCTTCCAGCGAATTCAACACCCGCCCAACAGTAGGTTTCTGGTCCGCTGGGACCTGACGGAAACGCTCTCGGAGGAGCCCAAGAGTCCCTCGCCGCACTAAGTGGCGGAGGCGAAAAGCCTCTAACTCCGTAAGAGAAGTAACAGCATCCAGCTCCGCCTGGAGCCGATCATGCAGGGCCTGCAGCTCCTCCAGCATCGGGCTCTTATAGCCTCAAGCGTGAAGGGCCGTGCGCACGACCTCCCGGAAGACCTCCGGGCGATTCATTGCTAACTCTGCTAATAACTTGCGGTTTAGCTGAATATTTTTCTGTTGCAGGACATGCATCAGGCGAGAGTATGTAGTCCCCTCCTGTCGCGCGGCGGCGTTAATCCGCACAATCCAGAGAGCTCGAAAGAGCCTTTTCCTCTGCCGCCGATCCCGATAGGCGTACTGCAGGGCCTTGGCTACATGGTCCTTTGCCTGCCGCAAAAGCTTGCTGCGAGCGCCCCAGTATCCCTTAGCCAACTTGAGAACTTTCTTCCGGCGCTGGCGCGATGCCACACGATTCCGCGTACGCATAGCTTCCGAAAAAGGGTGTGAGACCTGCTTATCAAAGGCACAGCATACGTTCTACACGTCGGCGGTCAGCGCTGCTCAGTAATGCTGGGCGTCGCAACCGACGTTTCCGCTTCCGGGACTTCCCCACCAGCAGGTGACTGTGGTAGGCCCGATTCCGCTTCAGCTTCCCCGTTGCCGTCACCGAAAACCGCTTAGCAGCAGACCGATTCGTTTTGACCTTAGGCATGAGCACCTAAACCTGCATGAGACATGTCACGAGGACGCCTCAGAAGACCTCCCCACTATGCGCTCCTCTGTTTGTTTGCGCTGGATCTTTGCTCGGTCGGGCGAAGCAATTAGCGTCATCATCTTACCCTCCAGCTTCGCTGGCTGGTCTAACTTGGCAATATCCTCAACCGCCAGCCAGAAGCGCTGGAGCAAGTCCTCCCCGCGCTCAGGGTAGAGAATTTCCCGACCACGGAAAAGAACCGTCGCCTTGACCTTATGGCCACCGAGTAAGAACTCACGAGCATGACGAACTTTGAAGTTGAAGTCATGAATGTCCGTGTTGGACTTGAAGCGAATCTCTTTGAGCTGATGCTGCTGCTGTTGGCGGCGCTGATACCGCTCCCTCTTCTGTAGCTCGTAAGCGAATTTACTATAATCCATAAGCTTGCAAACTGGGGGCTGGGCCTGTGGGGCAATTTCGATGAGATCTAAGCCCATCTGATGAGCATACTCCAACGCCTCGCGCCGCCTCATAATCCCTACGGTTCTGCCCTGGGCATCCACTACCCGGAGCTCAGGTGCTGTAATCTCCTCATTGATCCGGTACCGATGCTGTGTCACCACCAGGGCTTGCTAACGTTTCACTAACAATTTTCTCATACCACGAATTGAAGGGCTCCTACTCCTGGAACGGTAATTGTGCGGAAGGAGGGACTCGAACCCTCACGGGTTTCCCCACACGCCCCTCAAACGTGCGCGTCTACCACTTCCGCCACTTCCGCACTGCTTTGCAAAAATACAAAGAGCCGCCTGATATCCTCGCCGACATGTTGGGTCCACTATTTGGTATCAGGCTTGTATATTAGTAATTACATGACATGTCGGATGAACCGAGGGGCCTATGCAGCTATGGCAGGGTGGCATACTTGTCTGTATAGCACTGTGGAGCTGCAGTACGGCTGTTCCGCCGACGTCCCAATGGTTAGTACGCTATCACACGCCATCATTCAAGTTTACTTTCACGGCACCTCTTAGGGACGAGTTTGCTGAGTTGGACGATCTGGAAGCGGGTCCGGTTCAGGGGGGTCGTCCCCCTGACACTGTAGCAGCAACATTCGTAGAGCACGCTCGAGCTTACTATCTCCAAGCTCTCCAGTTGATTGAACGCGGCGATACCGCACGAGCAGCGGCAGCCTTCGAGCGAGCTCTCTCTGTCCTCCACACCCTTTCTGCCTCTTCAACGGTACAACGCTGGGAGGAATTTTCCGAGCTAGTCCATTCGGTGCTGGAAGACTACGAAACTTACATTCGCAATACAGAGCTCTTAGATCCTAACTCAGGCTTCTTTCTAATGCGGGGGCATCTGTTAGAGGCCGTCGAGCGCGCCGAGGCAGAACGCCGCTTAGCACCCCTGCCAGAAAAAGCATCTGGGGAACCCACAGCCGGCTTTCATATCCCACTGACAACAACGATCCCTCTCCCGTACAACGAGTTTGTAGAACGCGCACTCAATTTTCTGGCGAAAGACCGCGGGCGCCGGTTTATGCACCGATGGATAGAGCGTAGTGGCCGCTACTTCCCGATGATGCGCCGCTTCGCTAAGGAGGCTAAAGTACCCGAAGAGCTCATCTATCTGTCCATGATCGAAAGTGGGCTCAATCCCTTTGCTGTCTCTTGGGCTGGTGCCGTCGGGCTATGGCAGTTTGTCCGCTCTACTGGAGAGCTCTACGGTCTACGGGTCACCAGCTGGATTGACGAGCGCCGCGACCCGGAAAAGTCCACCCGTGCTGCCCTGCAGCACCTACGAGACCTCTACACTGAGTTTGGGGATTGGCACTTAGCTTTAGCGGCTTACAACTGCGGGGCTCAGGCTGTTCGCCGTGCCCTTGTGCAAGCCCAACGAACACTCGCGAAGGGAGAATCCACCATACCAGCCCCACCACGGCTGAGCTTCTGGAATATCCGGGAATACCTCCCGCGAGAGACCCGTAATTACGTTCCGCTATACATCGCCACTACTCTAATTTCTCTCAACCCTCAGGCCTACGGCTTTACCCCAGACGGACTGGCCTACGAGACCGAGTACATTTATGATGTATACAACCTACCTGAACCTATCAACCTAAACGCGGTGGCGCGCTGTCTTGGAATTAGCACCGACAGCCTACGCCAGCTCAACCCAGAATTGCTGACTCTGAGCACCCCACCAGACATGATTCCCTATCCTTTGAAAATCCCTATCGGTAGCCGAGAACTTCTTGCCCAGTGCCTACTGACCCTCTCTCCGGCCGACAAGCAACCTTGGATTGTCCACACCACGCGCCGGAGAGAAACCTTGGCCGACATCGCCGCTCGATACGGTATTCCCATTTCTGAAATCCGAAGGGTAAATCGTGTCGGGAAGCGCCTCCGTCCAGGAACGAAACTGCGCATCCCCCTTGGAACTGCTGCCCTGACCTCCCTCGACACACTGCCTGTTCCCCCACCAGCAGGAATAGGGGCTGTTGAACAAGTAGAAAGACCCCGCACACAGAGTGTGCGCTACCATATTGTTCGCCGCGGTCAAACTTTAGCAGAGATTGCAGCGCGATATGAGGTCACAGTCGCCGAGCTCAAGCAGTGGAACCGCCTACGGACGGATCGGATCCGAGTCGGGCAACGGCTTCGTGTCTATCTCCCCGTCACCTCGGGATCTTACGCTCTCCACAACGTCCAGCGCGGTGAAACGGCTTACGGCATAGCTCAGAAATACGGGGTCACCGTCGAAGAGCTGCAGCGCTGGAATCCCGACATCCTCCAGGATGGAACTCTCCAGGCCGGTGTCTCCCTCCGCATTTACCGTTCCCCCTCTGCATCTCAACAAAAGCTAGCACGGCGCACGGTACGCACGTATAGGGTCAGGGCCGGTGATACGCTCCTCTCTATTGCCCGCCGCTTCGGTGTCAGCGTGAACGAGCTTCGCGCGCATAACGAGCTGAACGGCGACCACATCCGCGTAGGACAGCAACTGCGGATACCGCAGTAGGACAAAACAGGGGTTCCCTATGGTGCTGCTGTAGCGGCAGCAAAAGGTGGGTGCATCTGTAGCAATTTTAGAAGTATAGGCTCTAATGCGCCGCCTTCTTCATCGTCGTCGAGCCCACCTCCCGTTCTTGAAGGCTCTGTTTGAACACCTCCCACTGGCGGCCGTTATTGTAGACGAACACGACAAGGTAATTGCCATCAACCCGGCCTTTACTGAACTTTTTGGCTATCTCCCTGCTGAAGCCATCGGGCAATCCGTTGGCGATCTCATTATCCCAACAGAGCTTCGATCTGAGGGTCTGCGCTTCACCGAAGCAGCCCTCCGTGGGGAGCCTATTAGTACGGAGACTGTACGCCAAGGTCGCGACGGCCAGCACATCCCCGTCTGGCTCCGAGCCGTACCGATCCACACTTTTGGCCGTCGATTAGGTGTTCTGGCACTCTACCAGGACATCCGCTCCTTGCACGAGCACCGCCAGCGTCTGATGCAGCTCGTCGAGGAACTCCAACAGCTTGATGAGACCAAAAACCGCCTCTTGGCAGTGATCTCTCACGATCTGCGTGCCCCACTGGCAACGGCTCAGGGCCTAACTGAGTTAATCCTCGCAGAGCCTCAATCTCCCGAATACGTCATCGAGCATGCTACAAAGCTCCAGAAACTCTTAGCAGACCAATTAGAGTTGGTCAATGAGCTCTTAGCATTCTCTCGCCTGGAGGCCGGCCGCTGGGCACTGGAAGTTAGGCAGATAGACCTCTGTGAAGTTCTTGTCCACGCCATTGACGCCCTTACCCTAACAGCCTACAGCAAGCAAATCCGGCTCATCCCACAGCTTCCCGAGGAGGGCATCTCTATGAGTGGTGATCCACACAAATTGCAGCGTGTCTTCACCAACTTGCTGGCTAACGCTATCAAATTCACCCCAGAAGGCGGTACAGTGGAAATAAAGACCTACACTGAAGACGATACCCCCTTGCCCATCATCGTCTCCATCAGCGACACCGGCGTTGGCATTCCTCCAGAACGCCTCGCCCAGATCTTCGAGCCCTTCAGCCCACTGCAGCGTCGAGGCACAGGCGGGGAAGGCGGTACAGGTCTGGGCTTAGCTATCGCCAAGCGCCTCGTAGAACTCCATGGTGGAGAAATTACAGTCAGCAGTAGCCCAGGAAAAGGTACCACCTTCTGCCTGCGCTTTCCCCGTACCCCACTCCGGGAACAGAGCGAATAAAGCTGCAAGAGCCTGTATTTTCGTGTGCTGTGGAATTCCACAGTACAAAGGTCTGACATGGTTATCCAACCCGAGGGCTCTATGTGGCGCGCACACTTCCTATTATTTGCCTTTTTTTCTGCTGTTGCCCGTCTCCCTGCCCAACAGGAGGACCTGGACATAGATCGTCTGGAAATTCCCGCTCCACCTCCTGAAACGCCCGTACCCTATTTTGGGCTGGGGGGTGGCTTTGTCGGAACATTCCTGTTTCCTAAGCTGGACGCCCTGAACACAAAGTCTCAACAATGGGATGTAGGCACTTTTTCGCAGCCACTTTTCATGTCGGGTGTCGAAGGGGTGGTCACTGTGGGGCTCATTCCTAATCTTCGCATCAGTGTTTTCGGACTCGGCGGTAGCAAAGAGCTGCAAAAGAGCCTCTCCGCTGATACGCAACGTCGTGCAGGATTTGCTCTGAGCGCAACAGGCCTTTCCATTGCGTACGCTATTGTGCCGGCTCGTTCCCTGACCATTGTTCCAACGGTCTCCAGTGGATGGGGCATGCTCAATGTAGAGTTTGCCCAGGCCCCCACGCATACACGGTGGGAAACTGTTAGTCCCAACAGCGAGGGCCCGTTGTTACACCGCCTCACAGCATCTTACCTTTTCGTACATCCCCAACTGTATGCGGAATACGCCCCACTGCCCTTTCTGATGATACGGCTTGGCGGTGGCTATCAGTTTTCCTTCCTCGGGCAATGGGAACACAACCGCATAGCCGTCGCCGAGGGAGTGCCTGCTGAGCTGAATGCCTCGGGTGCTTCTGCACAGTTTGCTATTTTTGTTGGGCTCTTCAATTAAGGCACGGGCCCGTAGCTCAACGGTTAGAGCAGCGGACTCATAATCCGTTGGTTGCAGGTTCGAATCCTGCCGGGCCCACAGGGCCGCAGAAGTACCTTCCATCAGAGTTGGAAAATTTCTATCTTGCCCGTAGGAGATGCTTGATCTCCTGTTCCAGGCTCTGCAGCCGAGCCGCCTGCTCCTTGACAGCCTCCACAAGTACAGCAATCAGCCGCGTATAGTCCATCCCTACAACGTTCCCTTCTGCATCCCGCCGTACGATCTCGGGCAAGATCTGCACTACATCCTCAGCAATAAAGCCCAGGTCCTCCGTCCCGCCGTGTCTGGACTTCCATCGGAAACGAACTCCCTGCAACTGCTGCAAAATCTGCACTGGCTGCTCGATTGGGCGGATCGCCTCTTTGAATTGGCGAGAAGACTGCGCAATGAGTTGATGGAGCAGTACCAATTCTCCCGTTGGCAGCAGACGCATGCGTAGTTGGTCACCAGTGTAGAAGCGCAGTTCCGCATTTTCCCGCTGGCGGATTTCGGCTGCACCATCACTTGTAACACCAATATCCAGACCATCCGTCGCCGTTGTCCCCGTCGCCGCGGCCGCAGTAAACTTATGGTAGCTGCCACCAACCGCATCCTGATGGAGCAAAGCCTGAGGAACGCTGACACCGACACCGATAAATCCACTGTGAGCAATGCGAACTCGCTCAACTGGCGTCGTAGAACCTGCTGAGGTTGTCAGGATTACTACGTCCGTTGGCAGCGACCCAGAGGAGCCCGCTGCTCCACGAAGGATACGGAACTGTGCTTGAGCCCCAGTTTGGAAATTATCCCCGAAATCCAGAGTAACCAGCGTCGCCCCAGCCGCCGCGTTGGAAGCAGTTTGCCGAAAAAGTAAGGACACAGGAGAACCCGACATCGTATTCCGCACCTCCACATCAGCCGTCGTTGATGGCGCTGTTGTGCTCGGCATAACGGCGATGGGCTTATCAAACCAAGCGCCATAGTCGCCGCCAAGGGTGCGTACACCAAAAGTTTTATTGTTGGTAGCATGATAGCCCAGGTAGCCCGTAACCGCCAGATAACCAGAGCCGGAGAGTTGCCCGCCGAGAGCAGCGTATGCCGTCGTGATGCTGGAAGAGGTGTGCACAGCACGGATGGCGTCATAAGCGTTGCTGGCGCTGGTGACATAGAGTCGCGCGGTGCTGGCGGGCGGCGTACTGGTACCTACCGCCACAACACTGGTTGCAGCACCCGAAAAGCTCAGGATATTACCACCAAGGGCAATGTCTGTGTTCGCGGTAAGGGAACCCCCTAACCGAATGTCGTTACCTACCCGGGTAAGTCCATTACTAGCGGTCACCGTAACCAGTCCAGCCGGGTTGGTCCAGGTAGCATTCCCGGTAGCATCGCTTTGGAGAATATAACCGGCCGCAGCGCCTGTTGGCAACTGTAATCCCGTCACACGAACAGTGCCCACAACGTCTACGGTCGCCGCCGGAGTCGCTGTCCCGATACCTAACCGGGAGCTTGCATTATCCCAGAAGAGCAGACCTGTCCATGCTGGGGTGGTTCCAGCACCCTGCGATACCAGCAATTGGCCAACACTCCCTGCATGAGCCGCCAACCCCAGCAGTAGCTCCCCGTTGAGCTGGAGTCGATTGGCGATCAAGCCAGCAGACTGGGCATGAACACAGATACTGCCAGCAAGCATAAGCATCAGTACATGGAGCAGGCGCATAGCTTCCTCCGTTCTGTGGTGCAACATATCTGT
>JANWXA010000008.1:277-18573 GCA_025055465.1 Candidatus Kapaibacterium sp. | reverse complement strand
GCTCGTACTGGCAGCAAATTGGGGTCTCCGCCGGAGCAAGCTGGCAGCAGCTCTACTACCGAGTCCATGGACACCTTATTAGTGAGTATGCCTTCGCCTCTGGACTGGGCCTTCCCTTGGGAACAGCAGCTCTCTTAGAGATCGCCTGCCAGACAGGTGTCCGAGGCAAACGAGCCCCTCAGCTCCTCCGGGAGTGGTTTGGACGCTTTACTTTCACGCTCAGCATCAGCGAACAATGGTTTCTCCCCTCCCATCGCCGCTGAGGCAAACGATTCAGGGCGAACAATACCGGCGCAGAATATCTTCCACAACAGCAGTGGTAGAGTAGCCTTTTACGTACGGCACAATAACCACCGTCCCTCCCCAGGACTCTACCAAGTCGGCACCGGCAATGTGTTCACGGGCATAGTCGCCCCCCTTGACCAGCACATCCGGCCGTAGCTCGGCAATGAGAGACTCGGGCGTTTCTTCTTCGAAGAGGGTGACAAAGTCAACGGGTTTGAGGGCTGCAACCAGGGCAGCGCGCTCGCCTTCAGGGCGGAGCGGACGCAGCATGCCTTTGAGGTGTCGGACCGAGGTGTCTGTATTCACGCCAACAACCAAAATGTCCCCAAGCTGGCGCGCACTCTCCAGATATCGAACATGTCCCAAATGGAGCAGGTCAAAGCACCCATTAGTAAAGACTATCCGCTTACCATGGACTCGCAGTTGGCGGCATACTTCGGCAAGGAGTCGACGCTCCAGCACCATCTCAGCACTCTGCGTAGGAAAGGGCCCCCAGCAGAGCCTGAGGATCTATTGGGACAACCCCAGGCTCAGCACAGACAACGCCAGCAGCGAAATTAGACAGCAACGCTGCTTCCTGAAACGTTGCGCCAGCAACCAGTGCAGCAGCAACTGTCGCAATCACAGTATCCCCTGCACCGGACACATCGGCAACGTGGTGTGCCCGGGCAGGGATCAAGCTCTCGCGGCCATCGCCTTCCCGTAGGAACATACCTTCTTCACCCAAAGTCAACAACACCGCCCGACAGCGAAGACGTTCCTGCAATTGGCAAGCGGCCCAGCGCACATCTTCCACCGAGCGTAGCCCCCTCTGCAATGCCTGTGCAGCTTCCCGACGATTGGGCTTGAACAGCGTAACCCCCACATAGGCAAAAAAATTATCCCGCTTCGGATCGGCAAGTACCGGAACACCCCGGCAGCTCATGAGTTCAATGACTGCACGAATTAGCTCTGGGGTTAGCATCCCCTTGTTGTAATCTTGGAAAATGAGCGCCTCTATATCCGGAACTTTTTCCAGCAGATGGAGCACATGGGTAACGACATTGCCATCCACCGGCGTCCGCACCTCCCGATCCAGGCGCACCAGATGCTGCCGATTTCCTAGAATGCGGATTTTCTCCGTTGTTGGACGAGCAGGATCGCGGAAAAGGGCTTCCGTCTCAAACCCTAATCCCCGTGCCAGTTCCAGAAGTGTATCACCGGCCACATCCTGACCGATAACCCCAACAAGCAGCGGCTTGAGACCTAACGAATGAAGATTGTGTGCAACATTTGCAGCCCCACCCAACCGCACTTCCTCTACCTCAAAGTCCACGACCGGAACCGGTGCCTCCGGAGAGATTCTGGTCACACTGCCCCAGAAGTAGCGGTCTACCATGACGTCCCCTACAACGGCAATGCACCGCCCACGGCACCTTTCCAGAAGTTCCCGAGCACGTTCCACCGTCAAACTGCACATGCTTCTCAATCCTAACACAAAAATGCCGAAACAAAAAGGCGAACAACAAGTACAAAACTACAGCGACCATGCCAAACACCGCGGCCGGCGATGCTGCAATAAAGCCTGTTCGTGCTGCGTCCCAACACATGGTCTATCTTACTTGTATTAGCCCCGACATCACAGGACACCGACAATGGAAGGAAATTTCTCGCAGCGGATGCAAGAAGTTGTTCGGCTCAGCCGGGAAGAGGCGCTGCGGTTAGGACACGACTACATTGGCACAGAGCATCTGCTGTTGGCAATCTTGCGCGAAGGGGGCGGAATGGCCATCCGCATCTTGCGAAACTTAGGTGTGGACCTACTCCGCCTACAGCGTGCTATCGAGGACAATGTCCGCACCTACGGTGGGACGCTCACCATCGGCAACATCCCATTGACCAAGCAGGCTGAACGTGTGTTGAAGTTGAGCTATCTGGAAGCACGCTCTCTCAAGTCTGACCTCATTGGCACTGAACACCTATTGCTGGCCTTACTGCGCGAAGGCGACACCATCGCCGCGCAGATTTTAGCACACTTCAGCGTCAATTACGACGCGGCACGACAGGAGTTGCAGAACATTCTCAGTGGGCGTCCGAGCCCATCTCGACAGGAGCGGGTTGGTCGCACCCGTACAACCGAGCGCGTCAAGACACCAGTACTGGATAACTTCGGGCGGGACCTAACCAAGCTGGCAATGGAGGGCAAACTTGACCCTGTCATTGGAAGGGAGCGAGAAATAGAGCGCGTTGCACAGGTCCTTTCACGACGCAAGAAAAATAACCCCGTGCTCATTGGGGAACCTGGTGTCGGGAAGACCGCAATCGTCGAGGGGTTGGCGCTCCGCATTGTGGAACGGAAAGTCCCGCGCGTGCTTCTGGACAAGCGCATCGTCACCCTCGACCTGACAGCCCTTGTAGCTGGGACGAAGTACCGCGGACAGTTCGAGGAACGAGTCAAAGCAATCCTGAACGAATTGGAAAAAGCTCGCGAGGTTATTCTGTTCATCGATGAACTCCATACGATTGTCGGCGCTGGCGGTGCCTCCGGTTCGCTGGATGCCTCCAACATGTTTAAGCCTGCGCTGGCACGCGGGGAGATTCAGTGCATTGGCGCCACCACCTTGGACGAATACCGCCAATACATCGAAAAAGATGGTGCTCTGGAGCGCCGCTTCCAGAAAATTCTCATAGATCCACCGTCACCGGAGGAGACTCTCCATATCCTAATGAGCATCAAGGATCGCTATGAAGCCCACCACGGTGTTTTATACACTGACGAAGCCATTCGCGCCTGCGTTCGCCTGGCGCAGCGCTATATCACCGATCGCTATCTGCCCGACAAAGCCATAGATGTTCTGGATGAAGCGGGCGCACGCGTCCATCTGGCACACCTTACCGTCCCCAAAGAAATCTGTGAATTAGAAGAACGGATCGAGCAAGTCCGACAGCAGAAGAACCAAGTCGTTCGCACTCAGAACTTCGAAGAAGCTGCCCGCCTGCGCGATCTGGAGAAAAAGCTCCAAGCTGAGCTGGAAGCTCTCAAAGAGGAATGGGAGCTTCGCTCCACAGAGACAGTTCATCCTGTCACTGAAGAAGATGTCGCCGAAGTCGTCGCCATGATGACTGGTATCCCGGTCAATAAAGTTGCCGAAAGCGAGCAGCAGAAGCTGCTGAATTTAGAAGAAGCTCTAAAGCGGCATGTAGTCGGACAGGATGAAGCTATAGAACACCTGGTACGGGCAATCCGCCGGGCACGAGCTGGCCTAAAAGACCCCAATCGCCCAATCGGCTCTTTCATGTTCCTCGGTCCCACTGGCGTGGGTAAAACCGAACTTGCCAAAGCGCTTGCCCGATGCCTCTTCGACACCGAAGATGCCCTGATTCGGATTGACATGAGTGAGTACATGGAAAAACACTCTGTCTCTCGCCTCATCGGGGCTCCACCAGGCTATGTCGGCTACGAAGAGGGTGGACAACTCACCGAAAAAGTGCGCCGTAAGCCTTACAGTATTATTTTGCTGGACGAAATCGAAAAAGCACACCCCGATGTTTTCAACATCCTGCTCCAAGTGCTCGACGACGGCATCCTCACCGACGGTCTCGGACGCCGCGTGGACTTCAAAAACACGATCATTATTATGACCAGCAACGTAGGCACGCGCGACATTAAAGCCGGTGGCAGAATTGGTTTCTCTGCCCATCCCGACGCCGACGACTACGAGACGCTGCGGAGCACGATCGAGGAAGCCGTACGCCGCCTCTTCAACCCAGAATTCCTGAACCGCGTAGATGAATACATCATTTTCCGTCCTCTCAAGCGCGAACATATCTCCCGCATTATTGACATCCAATTACAACGCCTGCTCAAGCGGCTGGAAGTCCAACACATTACACTGGAGCTGGCAAAATCTGCCCGCGAATTTTTGATTGACAAAGGCTTCGACGAAAAATTTGGTGCTCGTCCGCTACGCCGTGCCCTTCAGCGTTATCTGGAGGATCCCCTGGCGGAAGAAATTCTCAAAGGCATCCTCAAGGATGGAGCCCGAGTCCGTGTTCGCCTCGACAGGAAACTTAACCGCTTAGCCTTCGTGGACACTTCCCAACAAGCAAGCGTTGCCAGTGAGGAAGTCCAGGAAGAGGGCGTCTAAAGGCCCAAGGGGCTATTGTTCCCGTTGCCTACGCTGCTCTATATCAACATGCGAACCCTACCCCTGCACAGCGGAGAAAAGCTACATCTCAAGGGCTTCCCTCGCGCGGCGTTAGAGCACCTTTTACAGCAATGGGGTCAGCCGCGTTACCGTGCCGTCCAGCTCATGGAGTGGCTATATGCTAAAGGGGTAGAGGATTTCACAGCAATGACTACCTTGCCTCAGGAACTCCGCCGCCACCTTGCCACGGAGTGTACCCTCCAAACTGTTCATGCTGAACGTTGGGAAAAGTCTCAGCGCGATGGAACTGTGAAATTTCTCTTCCGTCTCCCCGATGGAGCAGCCATTGAATCTGTGCTGATTCCGGCGGAAGATTCTGAAGGGCGTCTCCGACGCCTAACGCTTTGCGTCTCTACACAAGTTGGATGCCCCCTAAGCTGCGTCTTCTGCGCCACAGCATCCCTCCGACTTCGACGGAACCTGAACGCAGCGGAAATCGTAGACCAACTCCTTCAGGTCCAACGCCTGACTGGGTTGCGCGTTACAAACCTTGTCTTTATGGGCATGGGCGAACCCCTCCTAAACCTCGAAGCCGTGCTCCAAGCCGTGCATATCTGGACTGACCCACACAGTGGTCTGCTCTCTCCACGTCGAATCACTCTCTCCACCGCAGGGTTGGTACCTGAAATCTACCGACTAGCGGAAGATACTGCGCGTATCCGGTTGGCAATCTCTCTTCACACAACAGACCAGGCGTTGCGAGAACGACTTATGCCTATTGCTCGGCGTTATCCGCTTCAAGAACTTCAGAAAGCCGCTCGGTACTATGTCGAACGTACTAAGCGTCCTATCACCTACGAATATATCCTCTTCGACCACCTGAATGACTCTCCAACCGACGCCGATGCTTTAGCCCGCTTTGTTCGTGTAACACCACGGGCAAAGGTCAACTTGATCCCTTTTCATCCGATAGAGTTCGTGCACCCTACTGGCATCGCAGCGACACTGCGTCCCAGTCCACCGGAACGTATCCACGCCTTTCGGGAACGGCTGCGCTCACACGGCATCCCCGTAATGCTACGTTCCTCCAGCGGGATAGACATAAAAGCCGCCTGTGGGCAACTGGCGTTGTCTGGAGAACGCACTGTGACGTACTCCGGCCCATAGTAAGTTCCTTCCCGTACCACCCCCTGACGAAGCAGGGTTAGAGAAGCAGATCCCACGGACGTCCCGGTGTCCCATCTCATCGCCTCCTTCCCCTGAGAAAACTGGAAATCCCGGTGAGCAGGTGCACTGTACCTGACTGGCTACACTACCTGGACCTCAAACAAATCACTCCCTCTCACGACGGTATCTCCAAGGAAACCAGGCGGCGAAGGATTTCTCCGTTTGGCCCCACGGAGACAACGCGGAGCAACACTGCCTCGCCTGGTTTTCGCTGACCCAGAAGCCTCCGGAACTCTGAGGTAGAGCGGACAGGGACATTCCCAACGTGCGTAATGACGTCCCCTCGGCGCAGCCCCCGTTCCCACGCATGGCTGTAGGGGGTAACGCGGGTAACCTCTACCCCTTCTTCTACCTCCATTTGCGTACGCAATCGCTCTGAAAGGGGCCCAATGCTGAGTCCCAGCTTACCTAAATCCACCGAAGATATTTCCTCCCGCTGCTCCCCAGAATCCCGACTATCACTGACGCGCTCAACTGTAGCATCTTCGTCTCGTCGGCGCAGAGTAACGTTTTTGTCCATCCTCTTCCCATCCCGCCAGATGGTGAGCCGTATCGTCTGCCCCGCCCGGCGAGTGACAACCAGCCCTTGAAGGTGATTAGGGCTTTTGACTGGGATACCATCAAACTCCAGGATCACATCCCCTTCCTTGATCCCCGCCCGCTCCGCGGCTCCGCCTTTGAGGACACTGGAAACAATCGCTCCCTGGGGTCTGTCTAACCCAATTGCCTTCGCTGTGACATCATCCACGGGCTGGATCTGCACACCAATATAGCCACGATCAATCTTGCCGTCCTCCATCAGGTCCTCCACGACAGACCGTACGATGTCTATGGGGACAGCAAAACCATAGCCCTGATAAAAGCCCGTTGTCGTGGCAATCGCAGTGTTGATCCCTATTAGAGCACCTTGCAGCGTAAAAAGCCCCCCACCACTATTACCGGGATTGATAGCAGCATCAGTCTGAATGAAATTCTCCACCGCATAGGGGTCACCACCAATCACGCCAAGTCCCCCGCGTCCGATCGCACTGATGATCCCCGCTGTCACAGTAGAGCGCAAACCAAAAGGATTCCCAACAGCAACAACCCACTCGCCAACTTGAATATCATCCATGCTGCCAAAGTACGCTGGCTTGAGCTCACGAGCCTCGACTTTCAGGAGCGCCAAGTCCGTCAGCGGATCCCGACCAATGACTCTTGCACGGAACTCCTTACCTTCGTGTGTCACAACTCGGATATCCTCGTCTTTAACACTTTCTACCACATGGTTGTTCGTAACGATATATCCGTCCTCAGTGACCACGACACCTGACCCCTGTGCCCGCTGTGGAGGTGGGGCATCCTCGGGACGTCGCTCTTCGAAGAAGCGGCGAAAAGGTCCGAAAAATTCCAAGATGTCCTCGCGTCCTCCCCGCTCCCGCAACACCCGAATACCAACGACTGCCGGCGTAACAGCGTTTGCCACCTCCACGAAAACGCGGTTGAGTTGGCGGACACTCTCGCTGAGCTGTATCGGAGACTGCTTTGCTCCAAGCTGCTGGGATACCCGTGTCCGTGACTGCGCCAACACAGACCCAATGGCGTTGCCCGAGCCCAGATGAGAAACCAACACAATCCCCATCACCATTCCAAGGGCAATCAGTACAATGGCCGCGAACAGCGTGCGCCGATCCATTATGCTTCCTTACTAATACGTCCAACAAACTGCTCCACATGTTTTTAGACGAAGGCCTCCCAGCCGTCGTATTAGCCTCTCCACAGCCCCATCAGCATTGCAACGACAACCCCCACCGCGAGAATACCAAGTAGTAGCGGGAAAACAGACATCCGTTTTTCAATTGTAAGTAGACGTTGCCATAGTTCCTGTAGCTTGTGCTCGTTGACGAACACCTGGTCCACCCATCGAGGCTCATCCTCATTAGGAACGGTAGTTCTTTGTTCCTGCGACATCTGTAGCACTGATCGCGCCAGTTCTGTGAGCTGGTACTCTATCTGGCTAAGTCGTGCCTCCATACTCTGAAGCAAGTGTTGGCGAAGCTGGGAAGGGTCTACGGCATCACGAAAAGTCAGGAATTCCTGCCGGAACTCACCGATATCCTGCCTGCACAATAACTGGACTGCCTCGAGACGCTGTTCCAAGCCACGTATTTCTTCCCGGAGGGTCCGCAACACAATCGCTACTCTCTGCTCTGTGCTCCGCGCGAGAGCCTCTGCCTGAGTGATAGCTTCAGCCACTTGCCTGGCAAAACGCTCGGGCAGTTGCTCAACTCGGTGTAGATCAGCCTCCACCTGCTCCAGGCGCGCGTTGACCTCCCGCACTGAAGCTGCGCGCTGCGTCAGGAAAGCAACCAATTGACTAACCTCTTGCTGGACGTGCTCCACAAGGGTTGCTGCCTGCTGTCGAAAAAACTCTGTCTCTTGTCGGAGTTGCTCCCGTTGCTGAGACACCTGCTGGAGAAGGAGCTCTACACGAGTAAATGCCTCAGCATAAGCATGTGCCTGCTGTCGGATGGTGTCGAAAAGGGCTAAGATTTCCGTGCTCAGGGCTTTGCTTCCCGCCATGGGCGCGTGTATTCCAGAAAGTAGCTCAAGGCAGCGCAGAGTTCAACTAGGAGATCGCGCTCTAATTCAGGCACCGGTTCTGGGGCGCAGCGCAGCAAAATCTCATACATGTCCTGCCGGAATCGTTCGTCTTCCCGCAGTAGTCTAGCACAATGGTCCTGCAAAAAGGCATAGAGCAGCCCTTCTTCAGCCAGTTCCTCGTAGAAGCGCCGAGGAACCCAACGGCGAAAGTACCATTGCTGTATTCGGGTCGGCTTTTCCAAGATCACTCCAGAAATGGAGCTACTCAGCAGGGTGTATCGGCAGCTTCCGTGGAAACCTGAACCATGTCTACTCCACAAGTCCTGCAGTCAGCATCGCCGTTCGCCTCACCCGACGTGCTACTGGAGGCTCTTCTAGCAGAATGCCGAGCATCCCTTCTATGCTGTGACGAACAACTGATCCGCAAAGCATTTTACTTCTGTCTGGAAGCCCATAAGGAAAGTCTACGCGCGTCGGGCGAACCGTATTACACGCATCCTGTAGAGGTTGCCCGCATCGTCGCCCGAGAGATTGCCCTGGACGACATTTCCGTCGCTGCTGCCCTGCTACATGACGTCATAGAGGACACCGATTTCACCTTACACGATATCCAAGCCGAGTTTGGCACTACCATCAGCGACATTGTTGACAGCGTTACGAAGATCGCGGACATTGTGGAAAATCGAACCATCACTGAGGCAGAGACCTATCGCAAACTCCTTCTTTCGCTCATCCGCGACGTTCGAGCCATCCTTGTAAAGCTGGCAGACCGTCTGCACAACATGCGTACCATAGATGCTCTTTCACCTGAGCGTCGTCAGCGCCTGGCCCGCGAGACTCTGGACATTTATGCTCCCTTCGCACATCGCTTGGGTTTGGCAAACCTCAAGTGGGAATTGGAAGATTTGGCTTTCAAGGTGCTCCATCCTGAAGCCTATCTCTCCGTTGCCAGAGCTCTGCAAGAGACCCGCTCCGAGCGCGAAGCCTATATCCAGCGGCTCATCACTCCGATCGAGCAACACCTACGCGCCCATGGGCTACAATTTGAGATCACTGGGCGCCCCAAAAATCTATACTCCATCTACCACAAGATGGTAAACCGCGGCAAGCCGTTAGAGGAGATATACGACCTATTCGCTATCCGCATTATCTTAGACACCGACGACAGCAACGAATGTTACTTCGCCTACGGGCTTGTGACACAGCTATTTACGCCGATCCCGGAGCGCTTCAAAGACTTTATCGCCGTGCCAAAAAAGAATGGCTACCGCTCGCTGCACACCACTGTTATC
This sequence comes from Candidatus Kapaibacterium sp., assembly GCA_025055465.1. Taxonomy (GTDB): domain Bacteria; phylum Bacteroidota; class Ignavibacteria; order Kapaibacteriales; family HRBIN21; genus HRBIN21. The sequence continues at coordinate 9,059 of JANWXA010000008.1, read as the reverse complement.
GGTCCGGAAGGCCGACCCGTAGAAATTCAAATCCGTACCCGGGCAATGCATGAGGTAGCCGAACGCGGTGTCGCTGCACATTTCCGCTACAAAGCTGAACAAGGAGTTATTCCTACATGGAAAGACGATCCGGAGCTGGAGGAATGGATTCAGTGGGTACGGGATCTTTTCGAGAAACGCTCCCGCGAGGAAGCGGCTCAAGAGCTCTTGGAAAGCCTACGGCTGAACCTATACCAGGACGAGATCTATGTCTTCACCCCAAAAGGCGAGCTAAAGCGCCTACCTAAAGGCGCAACTCCTCTGGATTTCGCCTTCGCCATCCATACGGAAATTGGGCATCACTGCATCGGCGCTAAAGTCAATGGGCGTATTGTCCCTCTGGACTACAAACTACAAACAGGCGATCAGGTAGAGATCCTTACTTCCAAGCACCAAACTCCCAGTCGCGACTGGGAGCAAATTGTAGTCACGCACAAGGCGAAATCTTACGTCCGCCGCTATCTCAACGAGCAAAGGCGTCTCAAACAGCAGGAAGGGCAGCAGCTATTAGAAAAGCGTCTGCGCAGACTCCACATCCCCATCCGGGAGGAAGAATTAGAGAGAGTCGCCCACGCCCTCAAGTGTGAAAACCGCTCTGCTCTCTTCTATGCCCTTGGAGTTGGAGCCATTAGTCCTGAGCTTGTCGTCAATCTCCTGCACCGTAACGGCCCATCCCAAACGACGGAGGACGATACCCCTCTACCGACCGTGGAACAGGTTGCCGAAATCGCCCGCCAGCAGAGTGCTGGGGTTGAATTGGTTGGGACTCCAACGGACAGAACCCCATTACTCTACTCTTACGCCCGCTGTTGCAATCCCATCCCTGGCGATGACATCGTTGGTGTCATCACCATCGGCAGTGGCATCCGAGTCCATCGCCGCAACTGCAAAAACGTTCAGGAAATGGTCGCCACGAACCACCCCCGCCTGGTCCAACTCCGCTGGGGCAACGTCGGGAGCGAAGAATTTATTGCCGCCCTCCGTATCACGGGTGATGACCGACCAGGTATGCTGCACAACATCACGAAAGCCGTTGTTGCTTGCGACCGCACCAACATCCGCAGTGTCAACATTGACTCCTATGGCGGGATTTTCGAAGGCATCTTTACCCTGTACGTTCGCAACACCGAGCATTTAGAGCGTATTATTGACAAGTTGCGCAAAATCCGTGGCGTTCACACAGTCGTCCGGTTTGAAGGCGCTTAGGTTTTCAGCTTCTTTTTTCGCGCCGCAGGAAACAGCACATTGTTCAAGATTAGGCGATAGCCGGGCGAATTCGGATACAGCGACAGATCCGTCGGAGGGTCCCCAACCGCATGCTGATAATCTTCTGGATCATGACCGCCATACCAGGCAAACATTCCACGCCCAATGGCACCGTAGATGTACTTGACCTCGTTGCTCCCCTCACGCTTTGCCAGCATAACTACCGAGGGTTTCAACAACTCTTCCCGAAACGCCGTCGTTTGTCCCAAGAAGCCCTGGATAACATTGACATGACACTGGGTCAACATCGTAGGCACAGGGTCATACTTTGCCGAGAATTCAAACAGCGTAAAGTAATCCGAGCTTGGGTCAGCCAGCCCAGTCGGGCCAACGTCAATGTTAGAGAATTCGTAGACATACGGGTTCATCTCCAGCACGAAGTTCTGGAAAGCGAATGTACGGGAAAAATCCAGCTTCCTGTTTGCTTCTGGGTCTGCAGGATCCCCGTCAAACATTTCAGCACAAATGTCCACGTCGCGGGCAGCTAAAGCAATGTCGTAGGTATCCGTAGCACTGCACATCGCAAACATGAATCCGCCATTGAAGATATATTCCCGAACTCTTTCCACCACGGCTTTCTTCAGCTCCGAAACTTTGCGAAAGCCGAGTTTCCGTGCTGTTGCCTCCTGCAGCGCTACTTGCTGTTGATACCATGTTGTGTGAGCAAACGCTGCCCAGAATTTGCCGTACTGCCCAGTGAAGTCCTCATGATGGAGATGCAGCCAGTCGTAGTTCTTGAGCTTCCCTGCCAGCACGTCCTCATCCCAAACTTTCTCATAAGGAATTTGAGCATACTCCAGTACTAACTGCACAGCATCGTCCCAGGGTTTGGCGGTAGGCATGACGTAGACGGCCAAGCGCGGCGCCCGTTCCAGGCGTATTACATCCATATTGGCATCCGGGCTTTGGACCTCAGCGTAAAGCTGGGCTACCTCTGCGGCAGAGAGAACCTCAAAGGAAACCCCACGAATTCGACATTCCATCGCCACTTCGGACGCGTATTCCAGCAAAAAGGAGCCTCCACGGTAATTGAGAAGCCAATCAACCCAGCGCCCCTGCTGTAAGTTCCAATACGCTATGCCGTACGCCCTCAGATGGTTGCTCTGGCCCAAATCCATAGGAATAAGCAAACCATGCTGAGCCCACAGCACGTTGCCGAGCAGCCCCCCGACAATACCTACAATGACGCGAACCATTGCACCGGAACGCAAGTGCAACCTCATCGCAAAGACGCACTGTGACTACCGATAGCGTAACCCGCCGGAGACGGTAATTTTGCGCTGTCTCACGGAGTACTTGGTGCTGCATGAGTGTGTACGCCTGCATTCAGGTTTACCGTTACGAGCATGATCCACGAGTCGGCGTTATACAGCTCAACCGTCCTGAGAAGCTCAACGCCTTGAATCTGCAACTGATGGACGAGCTTATCGCGGCTCTGGAAGCTTTCGACATCGATCCAGAGGTCCGCTGTATGGTCCTACATGGAAACGAGCGAGCCTTCGCTGCTGGAGCCGATATTGATGAAATGGCGGACGCCGACAGCGTAGAAATGCTCCTGCGGGACCAGTTCCGAAAGTGGGAGCGTATCAGCGCCTTGAAAAAGCCTCTGATCGCTGCCGTCAGTGGCTATGCTTTAGGTGGCGGTTGCGAGCTGGCTATGCTCTGCGACATGATTATAGCCAGCGAAACAGCACAATTTGGCCAGCCAGAGATCAATATCGGAGTCATGCCCGGTGCCGGCGGAACCCAGCGTTTAACTCGCGCCATCGGTAAACCAATGGCGATGGAATTAGTGCTGACCGGCCGCTTTCTCTCAGCCCATGAGGCATACCGGCTGGGATTAGTCAACCGCGTTGTGCCCATAGAGGTCTATCTACAGGAAGCTCTTGCCTTGGCTTCCGTTATTGCCGCCAAACCACCCATCGCTGTGCGCCTGGCAAAGGAAGCCGTGCTCAAAGCTTTGAGCACCCCACTGGAGATTGGGCTGGAGTTCGAACGAAAAAACTTCTATCTACTCTTCTCCACCTCTGATCAGAAAGAAGGCATGCACGCTTTTCAGCAAAAGCGTACGCCACAATGGCAAGGTCGATAGCAGATGTGCCCCATAATAGCCCGATGCAATGGAGTTATCAACAGTGCTCTATACAGTTGAAAGGGGTGTTGCTACCATTGCCCTGAACCGTCCCGATGCCCATAACGCCGTCAATGCCCAGATGGGACAGGAGTTGCTCGTAGCTCTTCGGGCAGCCGAACACGATGCCAATGTCCGCTGTGTCGTTCTTACCGGGGTCGGCAGAGCCTTCTGCTCAGGGCAGGACTTAAAAGAGGTGCCTTCGGGAGAAACTACTTTTTTCCGAGAAGTCTTGCGACAGCGCTACAATCCCATCATTCGGTCGCTTCGCAACATCCCAAAGCCCGTCATCGGTGCCATCAATGGAGTTGCTGCGGGCGCCGGTCTTTCGTTGGCCTTGGCAACGGACTTCCGCATTATGAGTAGCTCAGCCCGGCTGGTAGAGGCTTTCATTGGGATTGCCTTAGTACCTGACTCTGGCTCCAGCTTCTTCTATGTGCGCTCGCTGGGCTATGCACGGGCTTTCGAATTTGCAACTCTCAATAAACCCATCTCCGCCGAGCAGGCCCTCCAGTGGGGATTAGTCAACGTCGTTATCTCCCCAGAGGCCTTTCCCCAAACGGTGGGGCGTTTCGCACAAGTCTACGCTCAAGGCCCAACTCAAACATATGGGTACCTCAAAGAGCTGCTCAACCGTGCCTTTAGTCTACCATTAGATGACATGTTAGAGTTAGAGGCAGAATACCAGCAACGTGCCGGCGAGACCCCTGACTACACCGAAGGCGTCCGGGCATTTTTGGAAAAACGCCCACCGCGCTTTACAGGAAGCCTGCAAACAGGCACTGCCCGATAATCCTTTCAACTCCAGTAATGGCAAATCTGCTCAAGGACTGGTGGACAAAGCTATTCCGGCAATCGCGCACATTCCCCGCATCTCGCCTTCTTATCAGCGACGTTGACGGTACCCTGCTGGCAGGGGAGGAGCAATTACCCAAGTCGACGGCAGAACTTCTGCGCGCCCTTCATAGCCGAGGCGTACAAATCGCCTTGGCCAGCGCTCGTCCGCATCCCAGTATTGCCGCCATAGCCCAGCAGGCGCGCATCCCGGCATGGATAATTTCTCTGGACGGAGCTTTCCTTCACTCGCCCGCTGGCGAGCTCCGATTTGCCCTATCCTTCTCCACAGAGTTGCTGCACCGCATCCTGGATACTGCCAGCCACTATGCCGTCCACTACGCTGCGTTCACCCCAGAGGGGATTGTGCAAACCGAGCACGTCCACATTCCTTCCTACTTGGACGACCCCATGCTGCCCCGGATCCCGGGGCAGTTATTGCAGGACTTTCTCCAGCGTCGTGTGGTCCTGCTCTGCTTCAGCGGCTCCCAGGCACACTCGTTAGGCTTTATCCGAGCAATTGAACAGCTCCCACGCAACTCGCGGCGCCAGCTCAGTATGGCTGCTGTTGAGTCAGCAAGCCTACCAGGAACAACGTTGGTGGAACTCCGCATGCACAACGCCCACAAGGGAACGGCAGCGCGAGCACTCCAGGAGCAATTAGGGCTTCCCCGCCGAGCAACGCTCGCTGTCGGAGACTATCGCAACGACCTTCCTCTCTTCGACGCTTGCGGCTTCCGAGTTGCCATGGCCGACGCCGTTGCCGAGTTGCGCAGCAAAGCCGATTGGGTCACCGAACGAACTGCTGCAGAACGCGGCATTGATGAAGTCCTCCAGCTCTTGCTGAAGTCCACCGCAGCACCATAGCAGCCGTGTATTCCCACCAGACCACTGCTCCCCTTGACATCCGACAGTACGCTATCCCCAGCATAGCTCGCAGTAAGCGCAAGCCCGACACAAAGGCATGAAGTCCACTACAGGAGGCTCAGGCAATTGCTCAATTTGTTGAATGCCCTTCAGGGCACAAGCAACGCGAGCTTCCAATTCCGGGGTCAAGCGCACTTCCTCCCGACGTCGCGCACGAGGAAAGCGCAACTCCCCCACCATCTCCCCTGCGCCTAACCAACGAAGATACAACAAATAGTAAGCAACCTGTAACCGAGCTGCCTCCGCCAGCCTCTGGGAGTACTTGACCTCCAAAAGCCTTTCCCCCGAAGTCAACAGGTCAACCTTGATAAGCTGGTCTATCAGAACCTCACGGCGCGATATATCCGGATAGGCCCGCTCGTGCAGCAGTCGCCCTAAAAACACCCGCTCCGAGAGAGGCTCCATCCGCAATCCCTTAGCATAAAGCCATACCTTGCGCGGGCAAATCGCCCAGTAATGAACCAGGAGCCCGTTGGTACGGATACGCTCGAATTCCTCGTCGGAAAGCTGGACAACTTCCATTGCACACCTTGCCGGTCAGCAGTTTATCTCCAAAAGCTACTACCCGCCCCCTGGAAAGCTACCCACCCCCTTGGTATCAACACCTCGATGAGGGCTAATTCATAGAGCAAAATTGCGAATTCGATAACTGAGCATCAGCATTGCGTAGCGTCCGAGCACGCGGGTGGTGCTATCTTCCACATACTGTCCGGTAACCGATCGGCTAATACCCCTGTTCTGATTGAGCAGGTCTGTAACAACAAAGCGTATCTCCGCAGCATTATTTTCCAGGAAGCGGTAGCCAACACCCAGATTCCAGATTGCCAGAGGTCTATCCAGCTCATCGCCTAAGCCGTTGTACCGACTCAACCTCAGTTGAGACGCCAGCACCCACGACGCAGGCATAAGGGTCACATCAGCACTGAGCGAGTGCTGTAGATAAGTGCTGCTCCCCATAGTGGTGGTGGCCCGAACCCGATTGTAGGAGAGGTTGTACGAGAGCGTAAAATCCACTCGCTCGCTCCAGTTGCTGCTCAGCGATGCCCCAAGGGCAGGGGCGTACCACTCTGTTCGGACATTCTCACCGTTGACCACCGTAGGAGTCCGAGAGTAATCCAATGCAATATTTACATTGAGTGTGCTGCGCAGCCACGGCACAGGAGTCCCCAAAACCCAGAAGGTCCGCCCACTCCAGTATCCCTCCATGTTGACAGGCACGCTAAACTGACCACCCCGGGGCAAGGGAACGCCCTCCACAGTGGTATCCCGATCGGCGACGGTCGTTGCCGTGCTAATGTAGTCAGTGCTGTACTGCAGACGCAACATGGCGAAGAAGAGACGCCCAGAGAAGGGTTCGATAGCGTTGTAACGCGCAAAAAGCGTGTGCACATAACTGGGTCGTAACTGTGGATTGCCCGCAGTCAGAACCATAGGATTAGAGTTGTCCACCGTTTTTTGAAGTTGGGTAGCTGATGGCAATGTTACAAAGGGACGGTAAACCGCCCGGAGATTGCGCATGCGTGTAGGGCGATACTCCACCATCAAAGAGGGTAACCAAAAATGGAAGCGGCGCTCCACGGACCACGGACTGACCTTCTGCTCATCGGCCCAGAGCCGTTGCCATGAGTGGTCCAGCCGTACATTCCATTGGAGCTCCCGACCCTGATAGAGGTATGCTATACCGAGGCGTTGCTCCACCGCATGGCGTTGGAGATCAGAAGCTAAAAAGGACAACTGCTCGCGGACATTGCCTGCCGTATCCATACCCCAAGCCTCCTGGCGTGCCACGCTCCAGTCCCATGCGGGTACATAGCGAAACTGAAGAACGTTGAAACTATCAAGCGGCTCAGAGTAGGTTGCTGTCAGTGTTAGAGCGGCCAACGTCTGCGTACGGGTCATCCGCTGAGCAAAGGTAGAATCCCATGGTTGGGGAATGTGACCGGAGAGCTCTGCGAACTGCTGCATCTGCTGGCGCCGCGGATCATAATCGCCTTCCAGCTCCAGCGAAAAAGAGCGACCGAGTGCAAAACGCCGGACAAAGAGCGCATGAATAGAGCTCTGCAGCACATGCCCTGTGTTGAGTGTTGTTGTTGTAACCTGTGAAACCGTATCCCCTCCCGTTCCATTTGTTACGACATTCCATGTCGCCGGCGTGCTTTCCGTCGGCTGAACGGTAAAGCGTGGAGCTATCAGCAAAGTCGTCATCGTATCAGGTGAAAGTTCCACACGCAGGCTTAGCCGGTGTGTCCCTATAGTCCCTTCGGAGCGACTGTGTTCGCCGTAGAGGAGCCCCAGGGTATCGCTGCTAAAGTACCGGCGCTGGACAACAGCATCAGAAGTATTGACAAGCGTATTGAAGAAGTAGCTGCCCGTCACATCTATCCAGCTACCCCACCGATTGGAGTACATCGCCCCCAAAGCATGAGCAGTATTGATACCGCTTTGTTCGGGGATGAAGAAGGTGCCTAACTGAGCAAATGGTCCACGCGGACCGCCCCTCATGCCGCCTGGCGGCCCGGGAAGGCGTCCACCCTGGAACATCATACGCAGAACTGTTGGCGGGGGACCCCCGGAGGGCGTCTGTTGCCCAGCGAAATTGATTATACCGAGAACGTCATCGAGAGCGAAATTCTGCTGGTTGACGTTATTGCTCATGCCCACGAGCGACACGCGAAGTGTATCCCGAAAGAAGTTCAACGTCATCCCTGCCTGGTAACGAGTGCTACTGCCGTATCCCCCGTAGAGGCGTCCGAAGCGCCCCGTACGCATGGCAGGATTCGTAATAATGTTGAGCGTGCGTTCAGCCGTGCCAGGATCTCGAATGCCTGTCAACCGGGCTTGATCACTTTCGCGGTCAAAGACCTGAACTGCCTGCACAATGCTGGCAGGTAGGTTCCGCAGCACCGCCGCTGGATCCCGTCCGAAGAACTCCCGACCATCTACGAGGACACGTTGGACCGTTTCCCCGTGCGCCTGAAGTTGCCCTCTCTGAACCGTCACACCAGGAAGCTTGCGCACCAGCTCCTCCGCTGTTGCATCAGGATTGGCCCGATAAGCTGAAGCAGCGTATTCCACGGTATCTTGTTTGACAACCGCTCGCTCCTGCACTGCCTCGACCGTTACTTCACCGGTCTGCACAGGAGCCGTCTCTACCTCCAGATCCCCTGCATCGTAAGGCTCCCGCAACAGAAATACACGCTCCAAAGGCCTGTAGCCCACCGCCGTTATCCGGAGTCGATAACGACCGGCCTTGGGAAGTTCTACATGAAATTCCCCCTGGGGATTCGCCACTGATCCCCACCGCTGTACAGTGTCCGGGAGTGCGTATAGCACAACCGTAGCCCCTGGCACCGGAGTGCGCTGCTGAGCATCTATAACCCGCCCCCGCAAAGACGGCTGTCCCTGTGCTGAAGCGTCACGTCCCAACCATACCAGAAAGGACAGCACTAACGCAAGCCGTCGCGAGCTGCATACGATCGAGGCCCCGCGATACCAGTCCTGTGTGCTCATTGCTCCCAGCAAGTAGATCAAACTGCGGCTTTTTGACGCTTTGCGCCATACCTCGGTTTATGCGAAGTTTCTCAG
>JANWXA010000008.1:0-267 GCA_025055465.1 Candidatus Kapaibacterium sp. | reverse complement strand
AAGCTGTCCATCCTGCAGATACAGAATGCGGTCGGCTGTCTCTGCCAACTGCGCGCTATGTGTTGCCAATACAAGAGTGCTTCCAACCTGTTTCTGTAATTCCCTCAGCAATCGGAGAACAGACTCGGCGTTAGCAGAATCCAGGCTGCCCGTGGGTTCATCCGCTAAGACCAACGCCGGTCGGTTGATCAGTGCCCGAGCAATCGCCACCCGCTGCTGCTCTCCGCCGGACAGCTCTGCAGGAAGGTGATCAGCACGATGCTCCAT
>JANWXA010000089.1 GCA_025055465.1 Candidatus Kapaibacterium sp. | reverse complement strand
GGAAGTACTCCGCCGAGGTATTGTGCCCGACATTGTAACGGACCAGACCGCTGCTCACGATCCTCTGAACGGATACTATCCAGCAGGATATACGAAAGCTGAAGCCGACGAATTACGGCGGCGTGATCCAGACCGCTATTTGGAGGAGGCCCATCGCTCTATCGCTCTGCATGTTCGCACTATGCTGGAGTTCCAGCGGCGGGGTTCCATAGTGTTTGATTATGGCAACAATATCCGTGGAATCGCGAAGGAATATGGCGGTGTGGAGGATGCTTTTAGTTTCCCGGGTTTTGTGCCGGCCTATATCCGACCGCTCTTTTGCGAGGGACGCGGTCCCTTCCGGTGGGTTGTCCTATCAGGCGATTCCAGGGATCTGGCGGTGACGGACCAAGCAATCTTGGAGCTCTTTCCAGACGACAGGGTGTTGCAGCGCTGGATTCCCCAGGCGCAGCAGTCCGTGCAGTTCCAGGGGTTGCCGGCACGCATCTGCTGGCTGGGATATGGAGAACGAGCAGAAGCTGGTAAACTCTTTAACTGGCTGGTACGGACGGGAAGAGTGTCTGCACCTATCGTTATCGGACGGGACCATCTGGATTGCGGCTCCGTTGCCTCACCATATCGGGAAACGGAGGGAATGCTGGATGGCTCGGATGCCATTGCCGATTGGGTTTATTTCAATTTTGCTCTCAATGCGATTGGCGGGGCCACGTGGGTTTCCTTCCATCACGGTGGAGGGGTTGGGATGGGACTTTCGCTTCACGCTGGCATGGTGATTGTTGCAGATGGAACTTTGGAAGCCGAGCGTCGGTTAGAGCGTGTGCTGACTTACGATCCATTGGTCGGTATTCTACGGCATGCAGATGCGGGATATGAACAGGCACACCGTACAGCGCGGCGCTTTGGGATTCGTATCCCGATGGTGTCACTATGACACGACGGTGTGATAGTGGTGTCACAGTGTGTGTCTAAACGTCCTACGATGGTGAAGCGTCCAACAGCATATCAACAAGGGTTCCAAGCTATGGCAGAACAGGGGGTGATGCAACAGCAAAAGCGGCGGCGTAAGGGGCGAGTACAAGTGTCGCCGGAGCAAGTCCCGCCAGAGCGGCGGGCGCAGTACGAAGCGCTGGTGGCCGAAATTGAGCGCTTGTACCGTACTGAGCGCAAGCGCTTCTTGGGCTTTATCCGGCAGCGTGTTCGTACGCAGGAAGAAGCCGAGGATATCCTGCAAGATGTCTTCACTAACGTGTTAGCCGCAGCGGCAACTGTGGAAGGGCCCATCGAGAACGTTGCCTCGTGGGTCTTCACAGCCGTGCGCAATCGAATTATTGATTCGTACCGGAAGAAGCGGACAGAGAGCTTCTCCGATGTGCAGACGCCAATGCAGCAAGATGAGGGGATGGAGAGCTTCGAGAACTTATTGCCTGACTGGGCTTACGGTCCGGAGCAGGAGCACATGCGCAGGCTCATCTGGGGGGCAATCCAGCAGGGATTGGCAGAGTTGCCCCCGGAGCAGCGAGAGGTGTTTGTGAAGAATGAGTTTGAAGGCATCTCCTTCCGTGAAATGGCAGAGGAGACTGGCATCAACATCAATACACTGTTGGCGCGGAAGCGCTATGCAGTGCTGCATCTGCGCAAGAAGCTCAAACCTATTTATGACGAACTCATGAGTCAAAACTGAGAGGATCGGGTCAGTGGTGTAGAAGCGGCTTGTGCCTAAGGCACAGGCCGCTTTTTTGTACTCAGCACAGTTTTTCTGCGTCATAGGCCCCTAACAGAAGCCGGCCACGGTTTATGATGCGGGCTACCATTGCAGTGGTGGACATAGACCGGTTGCGGGCCAATTTCCGGCTGGTGCGGCGGCATGCAGAGCCGGCGGAAGTGTTAGCGGTGGTCAAAGCAGAAGCTTACGGGCACGGACTGGTGGAGTGTGCGGAGATCTTCCGGCAAGAGGGCGCTGCCATGTTGGGGGTAGCGTATGTGCAAGAAGGGATTCAGCTCCGCCAGGCGGGCAATCCTCTTCCGATCGTGGTGCTCACCCCTCCCCAGCCTGATGAGGCACATCTGTACGCTCGCTTCCAGTTACAGCCCTTAGCCTGTTCACTGCCTGTGATGGAAACCATTGCTTGGGAAGCGCGTCGACATGGGGTGCGCCTGGAGGTCCATGTTGCTGTGGATACGGGAATGCGTCGAGAGGGGATAGAGCCGGCTTTCGCTCTGGAATTCCTGCAGCGCCTCTCGGAGTTGGAGGGCCTTCAGATCGTAGGATTATGCACACACTTTGCAACAGCCGACGAGCCTGATCCCAGCTTTTTCTGGGAACAATGGCGGCGCTTTCGGGAAACCGTGCAACAGGTGGAGACAGCAGGCTATCGAATTCCGTACGTCCATGCAGCAAACTCTGCAGCGATGATGCGCTTTTTCGAGGCTCGGTGGACGATGGTGCGTCCCGGAATAGCACTCTATGGTTATCAGCCGTGGGATGGGGGGCCTCGCTTGCCAGTCCAGCCGGTGCTGCAGCTGAAAAGCCGGATTGTTGACATCCGGTACGTCCGCCCAGGGGAAGGGGTAGGGTATCACCGACTGTATCGTGCGCAGCAGGAAACCACCATTGTAACGGTTCCGATCGGCTATGGAGATGGCTACCGGTATAGTCTGACCGGGCGAGCAGAATGTCTGATCCGGGGGAGGCGTTTCCCCGTCGTGGGATCGGTCTGTATGGACGAAATCATGGTAGATGTCGGCCACGAACCCGTGGAGCTCGGTGAGGAGGTTGTTCTACTGGGGGAACAGGGAGGGGAAGCAATTTGGGCGGACGAAATTGCTTGTTGGCTGAGGACTATCCCCTATGAGGTGCTGGCAGGCTTGAGTTCCCGGATACCACGCCTGTACGTATATGGGCAGGATGCCGATGTGCGCCATCAGTTACAGGGTTCGCTTACCGGAATTTGAGGGTCCGCTGGATGTGCTGCTTTTCCTCGTGCAGCGAGAAGAGCTGCCGGTGCGCGATATCTCGCTCGCTCGCCTGGTTGAGCAGTTCTTGACGTACCTCCGTTGGGTGGAAGTACTGGATTTAGAGGTGGCGGCGGAGTTTTTCGTGGTTGCGGCAGAGCTGCTGGCAATTAAGGCCCGGTGGCTTCTGCATCCATCCTCCAAAGCAGTATCTGATAGGGGGCTGACTGTCGGGGAGGCCCCAGAGCTCTTGTGGGAGCGACTTATGGAGTACCGCAGTTACAAGTACGCAGCGGCCTTTCTGCGCCAACGTATGGCGCAAGGGGGGTACTGCTATGTCCGGCTTTCTTCCATGGCGTGGCAACGGCAGAGCATGCCAACAGCATGGGAAAACGCAAATCTGACAGCATTGACTCAAGCACTGCGGGGATTACTGCACCGTGTGGGGAGCAATGTCGTAATGAGTTTACCGCATACGGAGCGGTCTACGGCCGAATACATGGACACGATCCTTTACACAGTGCGGCGCCGTCCGTGGATCCAGTTTTCTGCCCTTGTTTCCGGATGCTCTCGGGAGGAGACGGTGCTCTATTTCCTTACTATGCTGGAACTGGTGCGACAGGGCCTGCTCACTGTGGAGCAAGAGGGGCCCTTTCAGGAACTGCTCCTCCGTGCGGATGTTGCAGATGCTTATGAGCCGGAGTATGCCCCATCCGTCACCTGAATTCTTGCTTTACCGTGTGGTCGAGGCCCTGTTGTTTGCTGCCGAGGGCCCGGTGAGTCCGCGCGAGTTAGCCCTTCGGACCTGCTTAGCAATTCAAGTGCCAGCGGGAGCCGTCAGCGAACAGGATATTGAGTGCCTCGTGGATGAGCTCAATGCCGAATTGGAAGCAACGGGGCGGCCATACCGGGTCCTTCGTTCTGCAGGAGGGTATCTCTTGGCGGCAACTTCCGAGGCATCGCAGTGGCTGGAGCGAGCATTTGCTGGGAGAACACGCCGCCGCCTTTCGCAGGCAGCGTTAGAAGTGTTGGCTATCGTTGCCTATCGCCAGCCGGTCACGCGAGCCGAAATTGATGCTATCCGCGGGGTCAGTTCCGCTGAGGTGCTGCAGTTATTGGTGGAGCGCGGGTTGCTCGCTGTCGTCGGGCATGCATCTGCACCTGGGCGTCCGGCCCTCTACGGGACCACCCCTCAGTTTTTGGCTCTTTTTGGCCTGAGCTCTGTAGAGGAGCTCCCCCCACTGGAGGAGGTGGAGCACTCTGTGCAGGGTACGCTCTTTGAACCGACTCAGGTAGAGGCTCTGGAGGCCCAGCTCCGGCAACTGCGCTTATTGGCTCAGGGGCACGAATCCCAGACGGGCGCGTCAGAGGACACGGAGTTTTAGAGCATCACTCGCGCTTGTTCGAGTACCCGCTGGTACAGTTGTTCGTAAAGAGGCACGATGAGCGGTGTATCAAACTCTAACGCCCGCTGGCGTGCGCCTTCCCGGAAAGACTGTAGCTTTTTCGGGTTGCTGAGCAGCTCGATACAGTAACGTCCCATGCGTTCGATATCCCCAATTTCCGCCAGAAAACCCGTTTCACCGTGGCGGACCAGCTCGGGGATTCCTCCAGCGGTGGTGGCAATGACGGGAACTCCGCAGCTCATGGCTTCCAGTGCTGCTAAGCCGAAGCTCTCTGATTGGCTGGGTAAGAGGAAGATATCGGCAAGAGATAATAGTTCTGGCGTCGTGGGCTGCTTGCCCAGACAGCGGACATGCTCATCCACGCCCAGATGACGTGCTAAACGTTCTGTTTCACCACGTTCAGGGCCGTCGCCTACCAGGATGAGCTTTACCGGTAGCAGAGATCGAACCTCTGCTAAGACACGAACGGTGTCGGGTGCACGTTTGACAGAGCGGAAGTTCGAGACATGCATCAAGATGAATTCACCATTTGGGGCGAACTGCTGCCGGAGTTCTGGGTTGGGGTGGGGAGCAAAAGTTCGGGTGTCAACGAAATTGGGAATGACTTCGATCGGGCGTTGGATGCGGAACTGGTGTCGGGTTTTTTCTGCCAGAAACGAGGAGACGGCCGTTATAGCATCGGAATGCTCCAGGGAGAAGCGGACTACAGGATGGAAGCTGGGCTCTAAGCCAACGAGCGTGATGTCCGTTCCGTGCAACGTTGTGATGACAGGTAGGAAGATACCGTGGTGCTCCAGCAGCATGCGTTGTGCGAGGTATCCGCTCACAGCGTGGGGAATAGCATAGTGAACATGCAAAATGTCCAGCCGTTCATAGCGCGCTACGTCTACCAGCTTGCCTGCCAGCGCCAGCGAGTACAGCTGGAACTCGAAGAGCGGATAGTTGGGCAGCTCTACCTCGTGGAAGAAGATGTTATCATGAAAAGCGTCTAAACGCCATGGCACAGCATAAGTGATGAAATGGACCTGGTAGCCGCGCTGGGCTAATGCTTTGCCTAATTCGGTTGCGACAACACCGCTTCCCCCGTACGTGGGATAGCAGACAATGCCGATACGCATCATGAGGACGCTCCCAAGCAGGGGCACGGATATCTTTGCAATCGAGGGTTGCAGTTGCCCGTTCGTTTGCCTGCAGAGGCGTATGTTCTTGTGCATCCTTTTCGACGCACAGGTGCGGGAAGAATTGGAAGTACCCGAGGGGTCTTTTCGGCGGATTTGCCTGGCTCAACGGCGGAGGCTGGTGCGGCGAGGTGGCCTCTGTGACTGCAGTGGTGCAAAATGTCTCTTTAGTCTCGTAGGGTCGGGGCCTCGTGGTGGGCTGGGGATTCGGGCTTTTCTTGCATAGGGGTTCGGAGCGAGTGGCGCAAGGGATAACAACGATGTGGAGTAACGGGGGCAACAGAGCCACTGAGCTGCTCTGGTTATGTCTGGCTATTCTTCTGCTCAATTACGAGAAGGCTGAGGGAGCCGACAGCGTATGGGTCAGCGGTGTTCGGGCCATTGGTGGTGGCGGGGAAATTGTCATCCCGTCGTTATGCTTGCAACCACAGCGGTGGTATCGCTGGGCAGAGTTTCGAGAATGTACTCAGCGAGATAGTCTGTTGTTGCTCCGCTGGGCACAGGGCCAGGGATACTGGTTTGCCTGCGTAGACCTTGCATGGGATTCTGGGCTGGCGCAGGCGCAATACGTGCTCCGTTTGGGTGAAAGGGTTCGGATCCGGTCATTGGCAGTGAGGTGCCTGCCGGATACGCCAGAGGTTCTGGCCAAGAGGCTACACTGGATAGCGGCAGATGCACTCGGTGGTGTAGCAGCCCAGAGCTGGGTAGAGGCATTCCTGGATAGCCTCGTGGCGGTGGCGGAAGCTGCCGGTTACCCCGCTGCCCAGGCAGACGTTGCCAACGTGCGGCTATCAGGAACGCAAGCAGAGCTCGACGTCGTGCTACAGCGAGGCGAACCAGCGCGAGCAGATACGCTGCTTTTTGTCGGCGTGCAGCGGACCCGCTATGACTTCCTCCAGCGCTGGTCTGGGATAAAGCCTCGACAGGTGCTTTCCGAAGAGGCGTTACAAGGAGCATATCGGAGTTTGCAACTACTGCCATGGATAGAGCTTACGGAATTTCCGCGCCGGCAGCGGTTGCCTGATGGGCGATGGGCAGTCTTGTTCACGGTGCGGGAAGGCACGGCTACAGCTATAGATGGACTCGTTGGCTATGCCCCGTCTGCTGGAGGCAGGGGAAGCTGGAGCGGCGTGTTGCAAGCGCGGCTGGGGAATCTGTTTGGGAGCGGCCGCTCTGTATTTTTACGCTGGCACCGCACGGCTGGGTATATCCAGGAATTGGCCCTGCAGTACGAGGAACCCTTCCCGCCGGTGCTGCTTTTTCGAGGGCGTTATGAAATGCGGCAGCAGGACACGACATACACCTCGACCTCTTGGGAGGGTGGGGTCCGGTGGCTGAGCTACCTTACTCTCGGCTGGTATGCGGAGCTATTCGGGGGACGCCAGCAAGTAGAGCCCTCTGGTGCAGTTTCTTCCATGGTGTCCAGCACGACGTGGTACCTCGGTGGTAGCATAGTTGCTGAAACAGTGAGGATACCGAGCAATCCTACTGAGGGTATTTTGTTTCGCCTGTCTCCATCGTACCGATGGCAGCGTCTAATGTCCGGCCAGAGGCGGTTCCGGGTTGCGCTGGAGAACGATGTGGAGTACTTTATCCCGCTCTTCGTTCCGCTCGTTTTCCGGGTGCACGGACATGGACGCTTGCTGTGGGGTGCAGAAATACGAGGGGAAGAGTTTTACCCAATCGGAGGTGTGCAGAGCCTGCGTGGCTATCGGGAAGCCCAATTTCTGACCCCCAGGGCGGTCTGGGCAGGTGTAGAGGGACGCTGGCTTCTGAATCCATGGGAATACCTTGGCTTCTTCCTCGACAGGGGATGGTTGGCTCACGGCGGCTGGAGAACGGGGATGGGTATCCAGTGTCAAGTGCGCACAGCCATTGGGCTACTGCAACTCCAGCTCGGCTGGGGGAAGGATGACACAGTGGGCCAGGGAAAGCTGGGTGTCCGCATCGTGAGTACGGTGCCGTAAATGCAATTTTGTAGGGTTGGTTGGTGTGCGAGACCTATGCGGCGCATGCTCTGGCTGGTAATGGCGCTGATGAGCCCAGGGGTAGCATTCGCCCACTGCGAGAAGCCAGATAGTGCAGCGGCAGTGGAGAGGTTATGCGCTCGGCTGCGAGCGCTGCTCCGCCAGTTGGAGCAGAGGTCCCAGGTGGGGGTCGTTTTCTCGGACACCAGATGTAGACGCTTCTTTGAGCACAATGCGGGGTCCC
>JANWXA010000088.1 GCA_025055465.1 Candidatus Kapaibacterium sp. | reverse complement strand
TAGAGATTTCCGGGGTCAAAAGCGCGGCAAACAAGCGCCCTGCGCTCTCCAGCCCTTTCGGTGAAAAGAGATCCACCGGCGAAATCCGTGTGACAACCCATCCCGCCCAGACAGTCAGCACCAGCAAGCTCAGCCCAATGTGGAGAAGGCAGAGTTGACGCCACCCCTGAGGTAGGCGCCTGTCTACCATCCACGCTCCCAGCGTACAGCGATAGCGCAGGCCCAATACTGCCATGATAAGGCCGGCGATCCCGTAGACAACAGGCTCACTGAAGTGCACTGGGACAGCCTCCTTCTCCAGCACCATCCGCAGGCACACGATTCGGTAGGACAACGCCGCAGCGTAGGCTCCAGCAAGCACATCCACCAATATCCCCTGCCAGCTCCGGAAGCTCATCGAATTTCTACCTCTTGTGCTTCTTCACCGTAGATGTGGCGGAAGCGCTCATCGGTAATCTCTCCTGGAGGCCCTTCGAAAGCAACCCGCCCGCCCCGCAGTGCTATAACACGCCCGGCATAACGCCGAACCAAGCTGAGAAAGTGCAGACTACAGACAATAGTCATCCCAAGGCGCTGATTGACTTCTTCCAGATACCGCATCACCGAGTGTGCGGTCGCTGGATCTAAGCTCGCCACCGGCTCGTCCGCCAAGAGAGCCTGTGGGCGCTGCATCAGCGCACGAGCAATAGCCACTCGCTGCTTCTGCCCGCCCGAGAGCGTCCGAACCCGATCGCGGGCCTTCTCCGCCAGGCCGACAACCTCCAAGTTCCGTATCGCCTCCTCTACCAACTCCCCAGGAAAGTTCCCCATTACGGAACGCCACACCGCAACTCGACCCAGTGCTCCCACCAGCACATTTTCCAGTACCGTCCGCCGCTCAATAACGTTGAATTGCTGAAAAATCATCCCGATATTGCGCCGATAGTGGCGCAGCTCTCTCCCGCGAATGTGTGTTACATCTTGGCCAGCAAAAAGCACCTGGCCCGAGGTCGGCTCTACCAAGCGGTTTAGGCAGCGCAAGAGAGTAGATTTTCCAGAACCGCTGAGTCCAATGATGGCAAGAAATTCGCCGCGTCCCACCTGCAGCGAAACCTCGTGGAGCCCGATCACCCCATTGGGGAAAACTTTGGTGAGGTTGCGCACCTCAATAAGGGGCATCACTGTAGTAACCGCTCTACATCACCAACGTATTGTCGCAAGAGTTGCCGCAATCCATCGTAATCGCTGTCCTGAACAGGGGCAAATCCCTCTACGCTATAGATTTCAAACAAGGCTCGACGCCCCTCCGCCGTTTCCTGAAAGGCCAGCAAACCACGGACAAGCCGTTCAGCAATTCTCTCGGGCAAATCCGCCCGCAACACGATGGGATCGTTCGGTATGGAATCGGTCAAGGCCAGAATTCGGACCTTCTGGACTACATCGGGAAATTGGGGGAGGACCCGGGCACGGGCATCCCGGATCTCCCCCGTGCTGGGATCCGGTGGCGAGTAGTAGGTCGCTCCCGCATCTACCTGCCGCTGGTAGACCATTGTAACCACGTTGTCGTGTCGCATGGCAAAGACTTCCTCAGCCGGTCGGATGCCCTCCCGTTCCAACAATGCTTTTGGCAAAATGTAACCGGATGTAGAGGCAGGGTCCACATACGCCATCCGCTTCCCCGAAAGCTGTCGTATGTTCTGAATCCCGCTGGATACATGGGCAATGATCTGCCCCCGGTAGCTTAGCTCCCCATGACGACGTACCACGCGGAGAACAGCTCGAACCTGGTAGCGCTCGTGTGCCAGCAGGTAGCTAAAGGCGTTCATCGCTGCTATGTCAGCCTTCCCTGCTCCAAAGGCTTCTACGACAGTAATGTAACTGGTCGGCACAGAAGCTTCAACCCAGTATCCCGTATACTGCCGCAGGAAACGGACGAGTGCCTCAGCACTCTGTGTGACCTTCTGCGCATCTACTGAGGGAACCAACATAAGGCGAATTGGGCGTCCAACCGTCCCGAGCTCCTGCGAACGGAACAGGGGTTCCAGCGACAGTTTTGCGATGCCGGCGAATCCTACAAGGCTGTAGCCCGCCAGCCAAATCAGCAGCCGCTTCCTGTGTTGCTCGAATTCCATAGGTTTGCGCACCGGAGAACACACGTGAGTGCCACCAAAATTACAAACACCGATGCGACCCCTCCTTCCACTCGGCCTCGCTGTTCTGCTTGCTTGTGCCCCGAGCCGGCAATCGGAGCCGGCTACTGAACCGCCGGAAATCCTTTTGGACACAGCCCCCCGGAACGCGCAGCCTTACAGCGACACTATAGCTCCAGCAGTTCCTCAGACAGAAGCAGAACAATCTACCAAAGAAGCAGCACAGCAGGCGAAACAGCCGCGTCGCGTCCCCGCTACTCAGCCGACAACCACTGCCCCCCAAGAGGGCGTCCAAATCCGAACAACAAAGAAACCTCGAAACGGTGCATCCCAGCAGACACAGCAGCCCACATCCCCCCAGCCTGCTGAGGAGAGCGGCATAGAGATTCGCACAAAGAAGAAGGAACGCAACCCCTAATCCAAAGGCAGTGGCCGCCCAGTATGCATCTCCACGAATTTCAGGCTAAGGAACTATTGCAACGCTATGGCGTCCCTGTGCCCCTCGGACGTGTAGTACGGACAGCAGAAGAAGCGGGGGCCGTTACGTACCAAGACTTCGTTCTCAACGGGATTCGTGCAATCGTGCTCAAGGCACAAATTCACGCCGGCGGACGCGGTAAAGGACAGATCGTGCACGCCGATACCGGCGAGCCTTTGACATGGAACGGCTCCCCTGTTCGCGGCGTCATGCTCGCCCGTGAAGGCAACATTGCCGACAAAGCCTACCGACTTGCCTTGCAGATGCTGGGTAACCGGCTGGTTACTACTCAGACTGGATCTGCAGGGCGTCGCGTACGCTACCTGCTTATCGAAGAGGTACTCCCAATCGCTCAGGAGCTCTACGTCAGCATCACCCTGGACAGGAGCAGAAACCGCCCAGTGCTTATGGTCTCTGCCGAAGGGGGTATGGACATTGAAACGGTCGCTGCCGAGCGTCCTGAGTCAATCGTACGCGACCACATCCACCCCCTCTGGGGTTTCCAAGCTTTCCAAGCCCGTCGCATCGCTTTCCGCCTGGGATTACCCAACGAGCTAATAACGCCGTTTGCAGAGCTCCTTCAAAAACTTGCCCGCGCCTACGAGGCAATAGAGTGCAACCTCTTGGAACTCAACCCATTAGTCTATACCACCGACGGGCGCCTGGTTGCTCTGGATGCAAAGCTGACACTGGACGATAACGCCCTGTTCCGCCATCCAGAGTATGAACCGCTTCGGGACGTCGAAGAAGAGGATCCACTGGAGGTAGAAGCCTCCCACTATCACCTGAGCTACGTCAAGCTGGACGGCAACGTAGGCTGTATGGTCAACGGTGCCGGTTTAGCCATGGCAACGATGGATATGATCCAGCTCTCTGGTGGGCGACCGGCAAACTTCCTGGATGTTGGCGGTGCTGCTAACGTCGAGCGCATTGCCCAGGCCTTCCGTATCATGCTCTCGGACCCCAATGTACGCGTGGCGCTGGTAAATATCTTTGGTGGCATTGTCCGCTGCGATCGTGTTGCCAACGGAATTGTACAGGCATTGCAGCAGGTGGCGGTCCGTGTTCCCGTCGTCGTCCGTCTGGAAGGAACAAATGCCGAAGAAGCAGCCCAGATCCTGCACTCCTCTGGGTTGCGCTTCCGCGTCGCTCGCAGCCTGGAGGATGCTGCTCTTCAAGTCCAGGAAGCTCTCCGCGAAGCCGGAGCCCTGACAGAAGTCTAACAAATCCCGCTCAGTAGAACGAGAATGGCTTTGCGCGTGGCAATCAATGGATTCGGACGTATCGGACGCTTAATGCTCCGCGCCGCTCTTCAGCGAGAGGCACCTATCGAGTTTGTAGGGATCAACGATTTGACCGATGCCCCAACTCTGGTGCATTTACTCCAGTACGACTCTGTCCACGGGCGTTTCCCTGGCACTGTGGCAGCCGAGGGCACCACCCTTCTCGTCAACGGAAACCGTATCCCCGTCAGTGCCAGTCCAACACTGGAAGACATCCCCTGGAGCGCGGTGGACGTCGTGGTAGAGGCTACTGGTAAGTTCACTCGCCGAGCCGATGCTGAGAAGCACTTACAGCGAGGTGCTCAGAAGGTCGTGCTCACCGCTCCGCCCAAAGACAGTGCGGACGCCATCGTCGTACTGGGCGTCAATGAGCATACTCTCACCGGTCAGGAGCGTATTATCTCCAACGCTTCCTGCACTACGAACTGCGTTGCCCCGATGGTCAAGGTCCTACACGACGCTTTTGGGGTAGACAGAGCCTTCATGGTTACCGTCCACGCATACACGAACGACCAGCGGATTCTGGACCTTCCTCACAAGGACCTGCGCCGTGCCCGTGCTGCTGCCTTCAATATTATCCCAACGACGACGGGAGCTGCACGCGCCGTTGGCTCCGTCATCCCCGATCTCAAAGGCCGGATTGACGGTTACGCACTCCGCGTCCCCGTTCCCGATGGATCTATCACGGATTTGACTGCAGTCCTCAAGCGCCCAGTTACTCGCGAGGAAGTCAACACTGCCTTTCGGGAAGCTG
The DNA here is from genome assembly GCA_025055465.1 of Candidatus Kapaibacterium sp. Lineage (GTDB taxonomy): Bacteria > Bacteroidota > Ignavibacteria > Kapaibacteriales > HRBIN21 > HRBIN21. The sequence continues at coordinate 3,146 of JANWXA010000088.1, read as the reverse complement.
CCGCAGGGCAGTTACACGGTATCGTAGAATACAGTGAAGCGCCTCTGGTCTCAACGGACATCATCGGCAATCCCCACTCCTGCATCTTGGACGCCCTCTCAACTATGGCAAACGGTACGCTGGTCAAGGTCGTCGGGTGGTACGACAACGAATGGGGATACGTCAATCGTCTTGTTGACCTCCTCCTCCAGATAGGGGACTAAACACCTGCTGCCATCCTCCACGATGCTGCGCCTGCACGAGCTTCCAATACCAAACCAGCGGGTTCTGGTTCGCGTGGATTTCAACGTCCCCCTCACAGCCGATGGCGCCATTCGGGATGATACCCGGATCCGTGAGTCCCTCCCGACACTGCAGGCCCTCCGCTCTGCGGGGGCCATTCCTATTGTGCTTTCCCACTTAGGGCGTCCCAAGGGTGTGCCAAGGCTCGAACTATCTCTGGCGCCCGTCGCCCGCCATCTGGCAACCCTGCTGGACTGTCCAGTCCACTTTGCTCCCGATTGCATTGGAGATGTTGCCCGCCGCAGTATTGCGGACGCGCACCCCGGCGATGTCGTCTTACTGGAAAACCTACGGTTCCATCCGGGCGAGGAAGCTAATGACGAGACCTTCGCTCAACAACTGACCCATGGCGCTGAAGTCTATGTCAACGACGCCTTTGGAGCAGCACATCGGGCCCACGCCAGCGTGGTTGCCATTACGCGGCACGTGCGCTGGAAAGGAATCGGACTGCTCATGGAACGAGAGATCACCGCACTGCAACGCCTCCTGAGTATGCCGGAGCGTCCTTACACGGTTGTGTTGGGGGGAGCAAAAGTCTCGGACAAGTTGGAGGTGCTACAGGCATTGCTGCACCACTGCGACGTGCTGCTGCTTGGCGGCGGAATCTCCTTTACTTTCTTGAAAGCCCAAGGAATTGCCGTTGGAGACTCGCTGGTAGAAGAAGAGCTGCTACCGATCGCGCGCCACCTCTTAGAGCAAGCCCACGCTGCCAATAAGCGAGTCCTGCTACCCGTTGATGTCAGCATTACAGCGGATCTCCACGACGAGGCGTCTCCACGCCTTATAGCCCTGTCGGAGGGAATCCCGGAGGGCTGGAAAGGGGCAGACATCGGCCCGCGAACAGTTCGACTCTTTACCGGGGAGCTTCTCCATGCCCGCACGATTTTCTGGAACGGTCCAATGGGCATCTACGAGCTTGCTGCCTTTCGCGAAGGGACCCTGGGGATTGCCCGCGCCATTGCGCAGGCAACACGCCAGGGAGCTTTTACCCTCGTCGGTGGAGGCGATTCCATAGCAGCGCTCCAGCACCTGGGCTTACGCGAAGCCGTTAGCCATATTTCCACGGGCGGCGGAGCTTCCCTGGAATTCCTGGCAGGAAGGCCCCTCCCCGGCTTGCTTGCTCTAACCAGCAACGGGCAATCCTGAGAGAAAGGGTACGTCTACACCATCGCCATCGAAAGAAAGACTACCTCCGGATCATGACATCTTACGACACGTGGCGCCGACGACGCTTCCTGGCCGAAAACCCTGCCCTACGGACCTTGATTCTGCTCAATATCGGGGTTTTCGTCTTCCAGCACCTCTTCCTGGCCCTTTTCCGCTACCAGGGTACACCGTTGGAGGGACCCTTTGTCCAGTACTTCGCGCTTCAGCCCCTATTGAGCGGGCATTTCTTCCCCTGGCAGTTGCTCACCTACCAATTCATGCACGCCGGGCTAGAAAACATCTGGCACATCGTCTTCAATCTTTTTGTCCTCTGGATGTTCGGCATGGAGCTGGAGCAGCTCTGGGGTAGCCGACGCTTCGTATGGTATTACCTGCTTTGTGGTATCGGGGCAGGAGTACTCCACCTGTTGGTACAGCTTTTCTGGACCTATCCCGCACCAACGGTCGGGGCATCGGGCGCTGTCTACGGAGTGCTCTTGGCATTTGGCCTCACCTTCCCCGACCGACCCGTGTTCATGTTCCCTTTCTTCATCCCTATCCCAGCCCGCATCCTGGTGCTACTAATGGCAGCCATTGAGTTCATCTCCGGTGTCTCCAGCGCCGGTTCTCCAATCGCCCATTTTGCACATCTGGGTGGAGCTCTGACGGGCTTCCTCCTGTTGCGTTTTGGGGACCGCTGGGGCATTTTTGCTGTCCTGGACCGCCTCTGGTTCTGGGCTCGCCACCGCCCCTATCGCCGTCGCACTCTCACCGTCACCCGTTCCACAACGTCTACGACTTCACGCCCGATCGTTCACACGATTGTGGGCGAGGAGGTACTCCTCCACTACGAAGGCGAGCCTATCACCCAAAAGCACATAGACGCTATTCTGGATAAGATTGCCGCACATGGCTACCAAAGCCTGACCGAGCGCGAACGTCAAATTCTCTATGAAGCCAGCCGTCGTTTACAAGCGGAGCCATGAGTGAACTAATCGGACTCCCACTGGCACCCTCCATTCCTTCTGCGACTGAGGAACAGCCGTACGCAACACGCCCTTACCGGAGGCGGAAGACCCGCCGCATCTGGGTAGGGAACGTCCCCGTTGGGGGCAATGCCCCAATTTCTGTACAAACGATGACCAAAACGAAAACCGCTGACAGAGAAGCAACCATCGCCCAGATTCTACGCTGTAAGGAGGCCGGGGCTGACATTGTCCGCGTAACCGTCAATGATTGGGAGGCGGCAGAGGCTATTCGTGAGATAGTCCACCGCGTAGATATCCCCATCGTCGCCGACATCCACTTCAACCACATTTTTGCCCTCAAGGCAATAGAGTCAGGGGTTGCTAAGGTCCGCATCAATCCGGGCAACATCGGCTCCCGGGAGCGCATTCGCCAGGTACTGACCGCGGCTAAAGAGCGCGGTATCCCCATTCGGATCGGCGTCAACTCCGGCTCGCTGGAGAAAGACCTCTTGGACAAATACGGCTATCCTACACCGGAGGCTATGGTTGAAAGCGCTCTACGGCATGTAGAAATAGCCCAGGACTTTGGCTTTGACGACATCGTTATTTCGGTGAAATCTACCGATGTGCGCCTAATGATCGAGGCATATCGCCTACTGGCCGATAAGGTAGACTTCCCACTCCACTTGGGTGTCACCGAGGCAGGTCTGCCCGGACCGGGGGTCATCAAGTCTGCCGTTGGTATTGGGG
>JANWXA010000087.1 GCA_025055465.1 Candidatus Kapaibacterium sp. | reverse complement strand
TCGGTGGAGCCCGGTGCCAATACGGACCTATGGACAACCTTGCCCTCTCTTTGTCCCCCTTGTAGAGGAGGGCTGGGTAGACCACCCAGTGACAGAGCAGATAGCCGAGCACTATCTTGCTCCTTTGCGGACAGCAGGAGTAGATACACTGATTTTGGGTTGTACACATTATCCACTGCTATTGCCAGTTTTGCGGCATGTGCTCTCGAGGTGTTGCTTTGTGGAATCGGGTGAAGCAATAGTTCAGCATCTGAAGAAACTTGGGCACACCCCTGCATTCAATGGGCCGACAGCACAGCTCCACCTCCAATTGACGGATACACCTGGACCAGCTCTGGAGCACATCTTACAGCGGCTTCGCCTGACCTCCGTGCAGGTTCAACAGATTTGCCTCCGTGAGTATGTCTGAGGCATATCTCCAGCAGCTCCAGCAGCAGGTAGTGAAGTTGGAACAACGCTTGGCTGAGAGTTTCGCCCAGGTAATAGATCTTTTGGGAATGCTGGTGTCGACCGCAGAGCGTTTCTACGAAGGGAGTCATTGCCGATTTGTTAGCCAGAAGGCATCTGAGGTTGCCCGTCGGATGGGATGTAGTGAGGTGGAGGTGTTTGAAATTCAGGTCGCCGGACTGCTGCATGATATTGGCAAAATTGGCTACCCAGAGCCACTGCTTCAAAAGTTCCCGTCAGAGATGGCGGTGGAAGAGCGTCAGCTCTATGAACATCACCCTGAGTTAGGCTGGCATATTCTGCGGAAACACTCAGCACTACAGGAGGTAGCGGAGCTGGTCCTACAGCATCACGAGCGGCTTGATGGAACAGGCTTTCCGCGCCGTCTGCGTGAGGGGCAAATTCAGCTGGGGGCTGCGATCATTGCTGTTGTGGATGCTTTTCACAACGCGCTGTACAGGCGACGACGTGACCGGCGCCTCATGCATGCTACGACGAGTGAGCCTCCCGAGATCGCTCAGCAAAGGTACTTAGCCGCCCTACACCACTTGGAGGAAAAAGCTGGCACATTCTACCATCCAAGAGTCGTTCGTGTGTTTGTGGAACTTGTAGAGGAAGAGCGCCGGCAATTAGGGCAGAAAATTCTATTGACGGTGCCGGTCAATCAGCTCCAACCTGGTATGGTACTGGCGGAGAGTTATTATACTTCGTATGGTCTGTTGGTTATTGCGCAGGGTGAGTTGGTGACTGCGGAGATGGTTCCGTCTCTGGTTCGTTTTGCTGAAATGGGCGAAATCCCGCGGAAGCTCGTTGTGTGGAAATAATGATTACTCTCTTGGTTTACATTGGGCGGAAGCTCGCTGTCGCTGTCGGAATCATCGGAGGTGTGATTACGGTGACCTTTTTTCTCAACTTTGTGCTGCCTGGAGATCCAGCACGATTGCTGGCGGGACAACGGGCAGACGCTGCCACCATTATTGCCATTCGCCAACAGTTAGGCTTGGATCAGCCATTGCCTGTGCAGTACGTGCGCTTCCTGAGCCGTGTAGTGCAGGGCGATCTGGGGCGTTCGTACGTGACCAATCGTCCGGTGCTGGAAATCCTGATCGAACGCTTCCCAGCAACAGCACTGCTGACTGTAACTTCCATGGCAATTGCAACGGTGCTGGGGATCGTGATGGGGTTGGCCGCAGCACTCCGTCCGAATTCATGGGTGGATACATTCTTGATGGGGACAGCACTGGTTGGGATTTCTGTTCCCTCCTTTGTTGCAGGATTGCTCCTACTCCTACTGTTCGGTGTGGTGTTGGGGTGGTTCCCATTGGCGGGCTACATAGATCAGGGCTGGCAGTATCTGGCGTTGCCCATGCTTACTTTGGCGCTCCGGCCACTTTCTATCATCGCGCGCATGACCCGTTCCAGTATGCTTGATGTGTTGGGACAAGATTACATTCGCACGGCGCGGGCAAAAGGGGTGCCACCTGTGCAGGTCTTGTTGCGTCATGCCCTTCGGAACGCACTCAATCCAGTGGTGACAACCGTCAGCGCATGGTTTGCTGGGCTTCTGGCGGGGGCATTCTTCGTGGAATACATTTTCAACTGGCCCGGCATTGGCACAGTTGCTATTTCTGCTATTGAGAAGTTGGATTACCCACTTATTCAGGGCACAGTTCTTTTCACAGCAGTGGTGTTCGTGGTAGTCAATTTTGTAGTGGATGTGCTCTATGCAGTATTGGATCCACGGGTTCAGCTCGACTGAGCGAGGCGAAGCGCCCGGCAAGCTTCTGTGGCACCACTTTCGGCAGCACCCCAGTGGGCTTGTTGGGGCAGCTATTGTGGCCCTCCTTGTGCTTGCAGCGCTGGCTGCGGAGTGGCTTGCACCGATGGATCCAACAGTACAAGTACTGGAATACTCGTTGCAGCCTCCGATGTTTCGGGGGAACCTGTTGGTGGTTCAAAATCCAGCCCGTCCAGAACATCCCACGCTGATCCCCGTCCGCGGGTGGCGGCGGCAAGCAGATAGCCTCATCTACGAGGACCTATCGGGTCAGCAGCGCCGAGTTGCCATCCAGGAACTCGCTGGCCAGCATCCCGCTCAGTGGCATTGGCAGCCGTGCTATTTGCTGGGAACAGACCGCTACGGTCGGGATGTGTTCAGTCGAATTCTTTATGGAGCAAGGGTAAGCTTGTTTGTCGGCGTCCTTTCGCAGCTTATTGCTCTTGGTATTGGCGTTCTCCTGGGGGCCGTGGCGGGCTACTTTCGCGGCTGGGTTGATACAGTGGTGACGTGGCTCTTTAACGTCGTGTGGGCCTATCCTACGTTACTTCTGGCAATTGCCTTCTCTGTCGTACTGGGTCATGGGATGCAGCAAGCGGCTGTTGCCATCGGGGTCTCCAGCTGGGTAGATATCGCTCGTATCGTGCGGGGGCAGTTTTTAGCGTTGCGTGAGCAGGAGTACATCGTTGCGGCCCGTGCTCTGGGCTTTTCCTCAGCCAGGATTATCCTCCGTCACCTACTGCCCAATGTAGTTGGGCCATTAACCGTCGTGGCAACGGCAGGCTTAGCCACAGCGATAGTTGCTGAAGCAGGTTTGAGCTTTCTGGGTTTGGGTGTGCAGCCCCCTATGCCATCATGGGGGCAGATGGTGCGCGACGGCTATGGCTATATTGCTGCAGGAACAGCGTGGGGACTTGCAGTCTATCCCAGCCTGGCAATTGGGTTGGCGGTCTTGGGCTTCAACCTCTTGGGGGATGCTCTTCGCGATACTCTGGACCCTCATATGCGCCGATAGCTATGAAACAGCCTCTGCGGTTACTGGTTGTGGACGATGACCGAGTTATTCGTCGCCTGTGGCAGATCGTTGCTCAGGAGTCAGGGCTTGAAGTACTGGAGGCGGGAGATCCGGAGCATGCCCGAAAACTCTTGGAGTCTATGACTCCGACGGTCATTGTGCTGGACGTGGTGTTCCCCGAGGACACAGGGCTACATTTCCTGCAGGAACTTCGCCACAGTGACTCTTGGAAAACCATTCCAGTGATAATCTGTTCAGCCATCGCAGAGCGAGAAATTGTGCTAAGCTTTGCACGTGAGGGAATCTGCCATTACTTGCTCAAGCCTTTTGCGCTGGAAGAGGCTCGAGAACGCCTCAGGGAGGTGCTCCGGCTGCGCGGGCTTCTACCAGAACCATCCTCCGAACAAAATTCTGTAGATGCAGAGCAGCAGGACACGGCACATCCACCTGCTCCGGATCCATGATGTTGGAACACTGGGAGGACTGCTTCCGCAAGGGATTGTTGCCACCGGTTGTGTTGTTGTTTGGTGAGGAGCGCTTCTTGTTAGAGGAAGCCTATAGCATGTTGCGACAGCGCTTGGAGCACTGTGATCCTGTGGGAGTCAATCTGGAAGTTGTTGATGCGGAATCCATATCTCCGCGAGAATTGGTGGAGCGGGCGCAGGTGTATCCTGCCTTTGCTGAGCTACGGGGCCTTTTTGTCCGTCGAGCGGAACGACTGCTGGGACGTGGCAATGGAGCGGGTGCAGTGCTAACAGACTATCTGCGGAAGCCGCAGCCAACTACGGTATTGGTCTTCTTGGTAGAGTCGGCCCCGGAGTCGCTCCGGGGTGTCAGCCGTTACCTTCGCAATCCCAAGTATCAGGCAAAGGTACAGCAGATGCTGCAACGCGTCCCGAGCTTGTGGCGTCTGCTCCTAAAAGAGCATGCTTGGGTAGAATTCCCAAAGCTTTATGAGCGGGAAATCCCTTCTTGGGTTGTCCAGCGAGCGGCTCGGTATGGCTACACGTTGTCACCTCCAGCTCTGGAAGCTTTACTTACCACCGCTGGAACGGACCTTGCTGAACTAGATAATGAGTTGCAGAAGCTGGCTGTTCTGGCACAGAGCTCTGGACTGAGCACGGTGGACGAGGATCTGGTGTTGCATGTAGCTGGGTTCTCCCGATCATACTCCATCTTTGAATTGCAGAAAGCGCTCAGTGAAGGTGATGTGGAAAAGGCTCTACGAGTTGCGCAGTATCTGGTAAGCTCCCAGGGGCAGGAGTTGATGGTTCTGTCTATGCTCACGCGCTACTTCTTTATGCTGTGGAAGCTGGCGGACCTTGAACAAGTGCGGGGTGTTACGGAAGAAGCAATCGCTACGGCTCTCGGGGTACATCCCTTCTTCGTGTCAGAGTATCGAGCAGCGTATCGGCGATTTGGACCATCGGCGATAGAGCAAGCGCTCTTTGCCTTGCAGCGTGCAGAGGTGGCGCTGAAAAGTGGAGCGAAGCCTCCGGAGAGCGTCATCAGTGAACTGATACTGGCAATTACGGGCAAGTTAGAGCAGAAAGGGAGCGAATATGCGATATAACAAAGCTTTCATCCCAACGCTGCGTGAAGTTCCCTCGGAGGCACAAGCGATCTCACATCAGCTCATGCTGCGTGCTGGACTTGTCCGACAATTGTCTGCTGGTGTTTATAGCTTTTTGCCCTTGGGCTGGCGCGCTATGCAGAAGGTTATGCATATCGTACGGCAAGAAATGGACGCCATAGGTGGACAGGAATTCTATTTTCCGGCGCTCAACCCTATCGAAATCTGGCACCAAACCGGACGCGTGGAGTCAATGGGCGAGGTGCTCTTCCACATCAAAAACCGCGAGGGGCTGGTGTTAGCGCCAACTCACGAGGAAGTAGTTGCATTCCATGCCCGACAGCATGTTAAGTCGTACAAGGACCTGCCGCAGATCTGGTACCAAATTCAGATCAAGTTCCGTAACGAGCCCCGGCCCCGGTTTGGAGTTCTACGTGGGCGGCAGTTTACTATGAAAGACTCGTATTCGCTGGATGACTCGTGGGAGGGACTGGATTCCAGTTATGAGAAGCACAACTATGCCTATCAGCGAATCTTTTCCCGGTGTGGGCTGCACTTTTTCGTTGTTGGTGCCTCCAGTGGAGCAATGGGGGGTAGCGCTTCACAGGAGTTTATGGTAGAATCGCCGGCGGGTGAAGACACCTGTGCTGTGTGTGCAAGCTGTAATTATGCTGCCAACATAGAGGTCGCTCGTTCGGCAACAGAGCCGACAGCCCGGCTGCCGGAGAGCCAGTATTTGGAACGGTTCCCAACACCGGGGGTTCACACTATCAATGACCTTGTGTACGGGCATGGTATCCCGGAGGAGCGGTGTGCGAAGGCTTTGCTCTACATTGTTGATAGAGGACCTGTGCTTATACTGCTGCGTGGCAACGATGAGCTCAACGAGGCTAAGCTGCAGGCCGCGCTGGGGACCATCTCGGTGCGTCCGGCGGCGCCGGAGGAATTGCGGGCGTACACAGGGGCAACGGCCGGTTCCATCGGCCCAATTGGTTTGCCTGTGTCCCTGCCTGTTATAGCGGACGAGCGCCTTCGAGATGCAAACGAGTTAGTCAGTGGTGCTAATGCCGATGGATACCACTACCGGCACATTGACCTCATGCGGGATTGTCGCATTGACATGTATGCAGACCTTCGGACAGTTCAGGAACACGAACCCTGCCCGCAATGCCGCTCTCCGTTGAGAATTGTCCGCGCTATTGAGGTCGGACACATTTTCAAGCTGGGCACGAAATACTCGGAGGCGTTAGGCGCTACATTCTTGGATGAGCATGGACAGGAGCGCCCCATTGTAATGGGGAGTTACGGCATCGGGATAGAGCGCATTGTTGCTGCCTTCATCGAACAGAATCATGACGAGAGGGGCATTTGCTGGATACCCTCCATCGCTCCTCTGCAGGTGCATCTCATCGCTTTGGGGCTAGAGCAGAGTAAGGCTGTCCACGATGCTGCTGAGCAGCTTTACCAAGAGCTCTGGACCAATGGGGTGGAAACCCTGTACGACGATCGCAGCGAGACCGCCGGTGTTAAGTTCAATGATGCGGACCTGATAGGCCTGCCGCTGCAATTGATCGTGAGCCCACGGAACGTGGAGTCCGGGGTTGTAGAAATCAAGGAGCGTCGCTCCGGCAAGCGGCATCACGTTGCGTCGGCGGAGGTTGTTCCCGTAGTACAACGTCTTTTGAAGTATCTGTCGCAAGAACCCCAGAGCGTTATTTTTCCATGATTGTAGCGGACTTACACTTACACTCGGTACATTCTGATGGTATGCTGACCCCAGCGGAATTGCTCCAACGGGCAGCATGCCGGGGGCTTCGATGGGTTGCGCTCACAGACCACGATACAGTCGAAGGCTGCCAAGAAGCGCTACGCGTAGGACGACTCTTGGACATCGTGGTTATTCCGGCTTTAGAGGTGACTTGCTACGAGTTAGGGCAGGAGCTTCACGTGCTCGGTTATGGTGTGGACGTGGAAGATCCGCGGCTTTGGGAACACTCACAGAGGGCGCGTGAGCGGCGCCTGCGCCGGCTGGAACGCATGGTAGGTCGCTGTCGGCGACTGGGCCTCTCGGTCGCTCTGGAGGACGTGGCTGAGTGCGCCGCGGGGCAGATGCTCGGACGCCCGCATCTGGCAGCAGCTCTGGTGCAGCGCGGATACTGCACAAGTCTTCAGGAGGCTTTTACCCGATATCTGGAGCCGGGAAAGCAGGTGTACGAACCACCGGAGGAATTTCCCGTTGTCCGAGCGCTGGGGCTTATCCATGCCACAGGGGGCCTTGCCGTCCTGGCACATCCACGGAGAACTTTTCAATCACCCCGCTCCTTGTTGAATCTCCTGCGACGTGGATTCGATGGTATTGAGGTAGTGCATCCCTCTCAGGGAGCTGGGTTGCAGAGCTACTACGGGGTGTTGGCTCGCTGTCATCGGCTGCTGGCCACCGGTGGTTCTGATTTTCATGGAACGCGCCCGTATGATGAAATGAATTTCGGCAAAGTCGGGCTGACGGCGGAGCAAATCAATGTGCTGGCCGAACGCTTGCTCAATCGCCGGGTGGCATAGGTTTCTTCTGTTATGGACTGCGGCAGTCCTCGTGAAAGCGCAGGGCCTCCCTACCCCGAGCCGAATTGTATACAGTGTGGGTGAGCTTTGGCGGCAGGAGCCGTTGGTCGCAGGCGTGGTGGTTGTATTACCGGCATTAGTCGCACTGGATCGCCCATTTTCCGAGCTTGCCTCTCCGTCGCCGGTGGGGGATATCGTTCTCAACGTGGCCCGGTTCTACGGTGAACGTTGGACTCCGGTAGCACTGGCAACTGGATTCTACCTTGTGGGATGGATACTCGATGACACACTGATTCGGCGGACGGGGATCACTATTGGTGGCGCAACACTTCTCACAGCTATTGCAGTGACGGGGATAAAAATTGGGGTTGGGCGGGTTCGCCCTGCCGTAAATCCTAATAGCCTCGTCCTGCGCCCTTTAGGATGGCAGGATGCTCATCAGAGCTTTCCCTCAGGACATGCAGCTGTTGCTTTTATGCT
>JANWXA010000086.1 GCA_025055465.1 Candidatus Kapaibacterium sp. | reverse complement strand
GACCTTACTGCCTAGAGCATCATACACCTCCAACCTGACTGCGGAAGGCTCACTCAACCGGAAGCGAATGTGTGTTATCCCGTCAAACGGGTTTGGCGAATTGCCCAGCAAATGCACCGGACCGGAACCCACCGACGCGGTCTCGGGGACGTCGCTGATAAAGTCGTACACGATCACGAAGTTCGTGACCGCGTCCGTATAGATGACCACCGTCAGCGAATCTCCATTCCGCTCCAGCGTTACAGCGGGCACAGAGTGTCCTTGTCCCGTACGCATATTGAAGGAGAAGATGTTCCCGTTGGAGGCACCGTCGCGGATATACCACGTAGACCCTGCTGGATTCCGGGAGGCGTCCTGCCGGTCAGGAACATCCTGCGAATTCCAGCTAATACGCACTGGATACGCCTCGGAGGCATTCCCAGTCACACTCCCCGCCTGGAAGCGTCCCTTGTAAACTGCCAGCCCGGATACCCCTGGTACCGCACGCGGGAAGATGTTCCGCGTAATGCCGTTGGTGGAAGCAACTGTCCATCGAGCATCAAAGACGTCGTTCGGTGGTATCGGTGGCAGCTCGTACTCGCAGTAATTGGAATCCAACTTGCCGACGCCACCTCGGTTCGGATCATCTCCAGTTGTTGCCAGCGGGGCTGTCCCCCATTCCAAGACCTGGAAGGCCCCAAAGCGATTGCTGATCCGCATCGGCACAACGAAGTCCGTCGGCTCGGAGACGTTCAGCTTGTACACAATCTCATGCTGAGCTCCTTGCCGATCTACGACTCGGACGCGGATGCTGATCTTCCCATCGGGTCCCGGCGTAGCATTCAGCGCCGAGGTGCTGATAATAACCCACACCGTGTCAGAAGACTGTGGACCATTGACTGTTGCCGGACTCGCTTGGAAGCCAGCCGGTTCCACAACCTCAATGGAAAGCCGTTCAAGAGCATCCTGAGGCTCTTGCCGGAGCAGGTCTCGGTCTACCACTGCAATCGTATCTACGTACTGCTTGCCCAGCTCAACGCACCTGACTGCCGGCAATCGGGTCAATCTCGGGGGATGATTCACCATCCGGACATTGAGGTCCAGCACCCTTACATGTGTCAGCCCGAATTCATCGGTAACCAGGACAGTAACCTTTTCCTGGCGCGGAGCATCGTAGACTCCGGGTGTTCCATAGAGCAATCCGCTCACCGGGTCTATTTTCAGCCAGCGCGGCGTGGTCTTCTTGTCACGCAGGTCCCATGTTCCTGCTTCGGGGAAGCAGGGATCGCGCGGCACAAAGTCCCGTGGATCCCCTGGATAGATCAGCTCGAACTGATGCGCCTGCCCAAAGTTTGGATCGTGTACCACGATACGCCGGCTGGAATCCAGCAAGGTGGGATTGTAGTCCTGATCCTCGATAGCATCAGGAAGCCTACTGGTAACGATAACTGGTGCGACGTTGACAACAACTCGCCGCGTCAAGTAATTGACCCCACCATGCCCATCATTGACAACAATGGAAACAACTGTATCGGTATTGAGCGCCCCATGGTGCTGCAATACGGGCGTCAAGAGCTGCAGAGCTGTGAGCGAGTCAATTCGCACATTGATCTGGCCACGCAAGCTGAAGTCTATTGCCAGTGGATCAGGCTGGGCGCTGTTATCATAGCGACGGAGATGCTGGCTCCGCATCCACACTGGGCGAACCTGTGTAGTAGGTTCAATAACAGTGTCTGGCGGCACCTCCCGCAGATTGACCGAAGCGAACCCATAGGTTGTACGCCCGTAGCGGAAATCCCAGCCACGAGCACCAGCAGCAGCATCTTCCAATTCATCATCTGTGTCGATATCCACCTTGAAGCGGAGCGAGTCTGTGAGGTTCGCCAACCACAACCCGCCACGCTCACAGGCCACGCTGAACCCTGTAAACTGCGGTGTGCTGTCGATCACGAAGATGCGGAACTGGTAAGTTACTGTTGTCGCTGCTGTATTGCCGAAGTCCACAGTATCCTGCTGCAGGAAGCGCGCATTGCTTCCATCATACCCTTGGGCATTGAAGTAAGGTGGGTAGAGGTAGATGTACTTGGCAATTACATCGCTGCTCAGACCTGCTGCCTTCAGCGAGTCCACCGTCCGAGCATTCGGTGGATAGTTCCGAACAGCGACTGTCACGACCTCTCCGCCCGGTACCACGAATGGATTCGTCGGACGTCCCTTGAGAACCACGTAACCTCGAGCGCCGTAGTACGGTCCCCGATTTGCCGGCAGCGTATCCGCCTGCAGCCAGTACGAGAGGCCAGAATTCGGCGGCACACTCCAGAAATAGGCTAACTGCGGATATCTGCTGGGGAAGAGCACTGACCGCGGATCATAGAAGAGGTTGGAGTCAATCGCCGTAATCGTGAAGATGGAGTCACGACCTGGTCCCGTTGGACGCCGTGGATAACTGATGTCTTCCATTAGGAAGATCATGTTGCGTAATTCCGGCGGCGTAATGTTCTCCAGTTGTACTTTGTTCCCTGTGAATATGGGCGGGTCCACCGTTGCCCCAACCTCAAAGACGAGAGCACTATTGATGGCGTCGGCGACAGTCCCCTGCCATAGAGCGGTTCGGGAAACCACAGCAACCACATCACCCACCCGCACTGGCAAAGCCGAGTACCGCTCACCCGCGAACACTGTCACTTTCTGCGGGCTAATCGCGCCGTCGGCTGGGAGAATGCGGTTGACGTAGCCAAAACCTGGCCCGCCTAATTCGCTCACGAAGCCCTCGTACTTGCGCCCCTGAAGGGCGGCCAGATCTTCCACATCCGGAGCACGCCGCAGCGCCGCCAAAATGGCCCCCAAGTTCGTCCCAATGTTTGCCAAGCCCTCAATGGTGCGCCGATCCTGGGGACGGCGATTGACGGAGTCTGCCACTAACTCTACGCGCGCCCGAAAGACCTCACTCGTAGGACTTGTTTGCCGAAGACCAACCCGGATATAATCACCGGTACTGGTATTGATGACAAAGAAGACCGTCTCGTTGACCCCTCGCGGGTCATTGTTATTGAGGTCTGCGGAACCCGTATAGTCGGCCCGAGCTTCTAAGAAGAGCGGATATCCTATCGGATGCTTGGTGCTGCGGAATTCTGTCTGTAGTGCCGCAATGTTGGGATCGCTCTCAGCATCGAACGGGTTGCGGGTCCACCGGCGGACATACTTGTTATAAGAAGGTAAGCTTGCATCGGTAAATTTCCGCAGCGTCTTCGGTATACCCACCGCAAAGTCCTCTATTGGTGACATCCTCCGGTTAGAGTAGTCCGCCGTCTTGATATCTGTCCCCTTGTCGAAAATGTCATAGATCAAACCCTGCATCAGCAGGCGCTCTGGGATACTCGTCGGATCAGGAGTATTTTCATTGCCAACATTGAGCACAGGGATAGGCGTGTAGCTGTAAAGATGGCGAGACTCGAACGGTCCCTGGTTCTTTCCTGTACCAACTCGGACAAACCCTAACTGCCGAGTTCCATCGCCTGCGATAAAGAAGGTCTCCTGCGTACGTCCACTGACCGGCAGAATTGTGACAACGTTTGCCTCTGTCCGCCCCCAGTAATTCCCCCGCACAGTATCCACCCCACCCATGCCTACCCCGGTACCAGCTAGAGCCCCTTTTGTATCGGGATAGTCAGGCAATCGGATAAGGAAACGCGCAGAGTTGTCGTGGATGGAGTTCGCAGCCCAGTGATAGCTGGCGTACGGAAGCGGCCCAACTACGTCGCCATACAGGACTGCTCCCGCAAGGTCGCTGGAAGCAATGTTGGTCCCCGACACAAGCGGCCCGGTTATGGCATTCTGCTGAGCTCCAACATCAGAAGTTGCCGTGTTGTTCGTGATGAGACTACGGGTAAAGACCAACTGCAGGTTGTAGTTGTCCGAGTAAATTGCTGCACCCGTGTACGCTCGGTTCCCCTGAATGCGAACTCGATTGAAGAAAATGGAATCCGTCCGTCCAGCACGAGCGACGCTGACCTCATCCAGGACAAAGAGTGCGCCACCAAGCCCAGTACCATTTTCCCGCAGGCTTGTGCCTGGATGCTGGCGCCTGATATCCCCAATCTGGGTTGTGCCCGAACCCATTTGCGCCATATTTGGGATTGCCTCGTTGTCAAAGAAGCGTGTCAACATTCGTGCATCCGCCACCGGAGCGCCGGAAACCCACGTAAAGATATCGTCGCGTGAAGAAAAGCTGGTTGCCACACCCGATGGCAAGATAGAGATATTGTCAACATCGGTCAGGAAAAAGCGATGTGACGAGGTAAGTGGATGCACTATGCACACTGCTCCACCGTTCCCGTTGTGGGCCTTGTTTGCCCGGAACTCGGTGCCCTTGACAACATTCAGGTCAGCGTTCAGCGTATACACTGCTCCTCCGCCACGGACTTGTGCCTCATAGCCCTGCTGAACCTGCCCCACAATGTTATTCGTGAACACAGACCGGACAATGCGGATATACCGCTGCTCGATGGGCAAGCCCGAAGGCAGTTGGATAGACACGGCCCCACCAGAGAAGCCAGCAGTATTGTTGTCGAACTCCACCGGATAATTCCCACCGTAGAGCGTCAGTGGACCAACGGTTCCACCTGCTCCATAAATCGTCAGGTTTTTCCCTGAGAAGATTGCCCCACCGTGATCCGCAGCACGGTTGTTACGGAATTTGAGATTGTATCCATAGTTGCGGGTATCGACCAGTGCATCGGAGCCGCCGATAACCGGCGAAAGGCGCGTGTCGGCGCTTCCAGCAGCCACACAAATCGCACCGCCGCGTCCAGCTTGATTGCTCACGAAATATGTCTCCTGGCGTGCTTCGCCTCCCTGTCTCCCGCGGACTTGAAGTCGCCCGGCATCCGTAGCCATGTAGACAGCACCTCCTTGCGCCAGCGCCCCGACTTGGTTGGGGTCTGTGAAGAAGGGCACACTCGCTTGGTTAGAGACAAACCGCCCACGCAGCGTCAGCGAAGTGGCCCCACCCATGTAGATCGCACCACCGCGCGCGCCTCCTGTGTTGGGGTTATTCTGCAGATTTATTGCACTGTTGCCGTCACAGAAGACGTAATCGTAGACATTGGGAGCCTGGTAATCATTCATTCCCAGACCAATCTCCAGCGGGGTACGCCCGGCAATGTAGACCGCCCCACCGTAAGCCTGGTTCCTCCAGGACTGTGTCTCCAGCGGCGCCGGGTTATCCAGGTCGTCCACTATTGCCCATACCCCTGGCGCAATTTGGCGTAGCGCAACACTGGACAATAGGACACGGTTTCCAGTAAAAGTCAGATAACGGACCCGCCCCAACAGCACCGCCAGGCGAGCATCATCATATGCCTGCCGATTACTGTTGGTGAGGGGTTCTGGGTTGCTACTGTAAATTTGATCTATAGCCCTCACAGACTGAGCTATCGGAACCGCCGTCGCGTTCTCGGTCAAATAAGGGTTGATGGCCCCATAGAAAGGCAGACCAGAAATGTCTGGCGTCGGGTATACCCCAGTTCCGACAGGGGCCTGAAGCAATTGTAAGGCGCCGCCCCGATATCGAGCCATATTATTGCGAAACTCACACAGCAACAGCCATGTTCGCGACGAAAAGCTGGTAATAACGCCACCACTCCCGTTAGTTTGCTGGATCAGTTGTGCGTTCAACGCAGCGATGGCACCAGTGTTAGGTTGGTAGATGGGGAAGCGGTCTACCGTTGTATCCTTCCGGAAGTTCTCGAAAACAACATTACGGAAGAAGGCCGCCCGAGCCCCCGGCAGGATAATGATGTGCCCCCACTCTCGCGAGAAGTTATTGACCGGACGCCCGCGAAAGATAATTTGCCCTTGGGTAACGTTGACATTCCCGCCTCCCGCACGCCTCCACGAAGTCTGATTGATGTTCGGATCAAGCCCTGCGAAGTGCAGCCGAGCTGCAGCGTACATAATTGCTTTCCCTGGAGGAAGGTTCTGCAGCTGCGGCTGGGCTCCCAGGTTCACCAGAAACATCTCCCCATATTTGCTTGGGTCAATTGTGGGGTCTCCAACAATTGTGCTCTGAGCTGCTGCCTGAAAGTAGTTCAGGTCAGCGTATCCCGTAAATCCGCATGGATTGAAGGGATTGACCGGGTTACATCCCCCAGGGAACTGGTCGTAAGTTGCCGAGACGTATCCATCAGCGATGATACGCCCACCGACCGAATCAATAAGGCGCCCATTGGGTAAGAACTCCACAATGGCCCCAGGCTCGATGATGAGGGTGCCAGCAATCATGTAGGTTCCACTAATGCGGTAGAGCGTGTCCTTCAAGAAAATTCGCACCTCTCCCGGTCCAAGGCGCCCGCTGACCTCGATAACGGGCATTTGTGCCAAACTACTGCTAACGGTTGCGAACAATCCTACAAGGATACCACAGAGACGCAACCACTGTCCCATGATTCCTCCACTTGCTAAAGACCACTTGCTACAGTGTTGCATGAGAATACCTGAATAGTGAGCGTACTACTCAAATGTCGTGCCAAGGCGCGCGAGGCCAGCCTTGGCGTCGTTTGCGAAGTCTGAGAACTCGTTGTCCTGCAGGAGTTGGCGATATAATTGGACCGCCTTCTGCTTGTCTCCGGCCAACTCGTAGCAGTAGGCCGCAAAGAAGCGATAGCGCTCAGCCATACCAATGGGAGCCCCAATGGTAGCAGCACGCTCGTAGAGTTGGGCTGCCTCTGCAAGCTTCCCCTCTTCTTCCTTGCACGCCGCTATCCCAGCGTAAGCTCCGACCAAAACGAGCGGGGCCTCCGCTTTCGCAGCCAGCTCGAAGTACGGAAGCGCCTTCGCCACCTCTCCCAACAGTAGGTAGGAGCTCCCTGCATAAAAGGCTGCAACTTTTCCAGGCTCTGTTGCCCCGTATTCCCGCACAATGTCCACCAGCCCCCGAACAGGTTCGCCGCGAACAGTCTTGGTAGTATCGCCGTACAGCGCCCGCTCGTATTCGCCGTTGTCATAGTACGTATAGACACGCGACACAAGGGTTACAGCCTCCTCTGCACGCAGTTGTTGCATTGTATTCCAGTAAACAAGGGCTGCCGCTGCTAATATAACCACCCCTCCTGCCCCAACAAGCAAACGCCAGTTCCGCTGTACCCACCCTTGGAGACGCTCAACAAGGGTCAACGAGGGGGTAATCACTGAAGTGGTTTCTTGCTGTCCCTGCTCGGCAAATTCTTCGGTTCGCCTTTCCATACCCAAGTTTCCCCTTCCACCTTGTGCGCCCGGAGGGGCTCGAACCCCCAACCTTTGGAACCGGAATCCAACGCTCTATCCAGTTGAGCTACGGGCGCAGGAAGTCGCCGTTAGCCGTACAAAATTAGAAAGATTAGTCTCAATCGCTAAGCACTCTTCAGAACAGAGCACAGTGTGACACGATTGCCACACCTGTGACCATGGTGTCACACTCAGTACTGTATTAGCCTGCGGATGGCATCCGCAATCTCAGCTGGCTGGAGCATAATTGCTTGCTCTAAGGGCTTTGCGAAGCCAACAGGGCAGTCACGCGAGCCTAACCGGACAACAGGGGCGTCCAGATACTGGAAGCCTTCCTCCGTGATAGTGGCAGCAACCTCGCCACCAAAGCCGCCAGTTCGCTTATCCTCATGGGCAACGATAACCCGGTTTGTTTTGCGCACCGATCGCAGCACCGCCTCCTTATCCCATGGCACTAACGAGCGCAGGTCTAACACTTCTACCGAAACCCCTTCCCGAGCAAGCTCCTCGCTGGCCTGCAGCGCCCAGTGTACGGCTGTCCCGTAAGCTACAACCGTTACATCAGTTCCCTGCCGTCGCACTTTTGCCTTCCCAAAAGGAATGATAAAGCTATCTGGTGGTTTAGAGGCGGCAGCAGGGCGATAATTATAAAGAAATTTAGGCTC
>JANWXA010000085.1:6246-7993 GCA_025055465.1 Candidatus Kapaibacterium sp. | reverse complement strand
ACAGCTCTGGGAGGCCGATCCATGCACTGAGCCTTGCGCCACCCCCCAGGAATGCCTGTGCCCATCCTACAGAGCTTTCCACATGCCAGCATGCCTGTGTTCTGGATATAGAAAACGCTTTTTTCCAGAGCCAGTCGGATCTTGGGCAGGGTTTCTCCCGGCATCCCCATTCCAACGAACCCCCAAAGCTGCCGCTACCACAAGTGTAGCTGCCACCACCACAGCAACGCTGAGCATTAGCAAAACCACAAGTAAGACCAGCAGCACCGCAGGAAGGAACAACGCCACTGCAAGCCCAACAGTGGCTGGCATCTGTCCTCCTTATGTCTCTACCACAGCACTTGCCGCTGGAGAAAACACGGGGCCTTCCGCGCTTTGGAGCCCTACCGGTGCTGCGGTAGAAGCGGTGGAGGAACCACCGGCGGTTTCGGGACGTCGCCCTCACGCGGGCGCACCTCTACCTCTTCCAATATGATATCGGGTACAATAATGCTGACAGGCAAGTAGGGAGCCTCGCTATTCCCACTGGCTGCCGGCGCAAGATAGTTGTAGGGCAGGCGTTCCCGAGAAACGGCACTAATATCCCGGAGCGCCCGCACCGAAAGCCCAACAACATCGCAGGGCTGCAGCAGCTCCTCGCTCCCATCGGGATATACCCGATACGCTGCCATGAGCGGTAAGGTACCCTCTCGGACAAACGGAGGATACTTCCCTAATGCCGTTCGAGTTAGTATCGTCTGTAGAATGTTGAGGTTCATCACCGAACGAACGATGATGCCGTAGGGGAGTTCTCGTTGACGGATCATCTCCAGAAAGTGTAACCGTAAGCGGTTAGACTCGATCACTGATTCGGCGCTGTCGGGAATCAGTTCCAGCACGCTCACCATCGGTGCTCCAGCTCGATTGTGTCCATTGGACCCACCCGACCACCGTGTGGGGACCCGGGTCGAGAGGAGTCGGCGCAAGACCCCGTTGTCCACTACTTCAACGGTTTCTGCCGGAATCCCCTCATCGTCAATGCAGTATGCCCCCACCAAAGGTGTAGCACCAAACCAGCGCTGACATGGGGTTGCTCTCAGAGAAAGAAACTCAGGCAGGACTCGACTGCCCAAGCGCCGAGCAAGTCCAGGCTGCCGCCCCGGTATAGCTGGGGCATCAGAAAGCGGTTCCCGTTGCAGTACCAGTTGCGATGCCATAGTCTGTGCTATAAGCTCACCCGCTGCCCGGCCTTCAAAAAGCACAGGCCCAACATACGTGTCCTCTAACGCCGGCGCCGTACGCTGAGTTCGCAAACGTTCCGCCATCTGCCTGACGGCACGTCGAAGCGAGTCCAGCGAAGGCAGCTCCGCCGGGGTCCGGGCATAAACAGAGTAATACTGAGCCAGTGGGGTACCGTCCTGTGCTTGTGCATAGGCAACGACTTCAACACCCGTAAACAGCTCTGTCTTGACAGCCCGTCGCCCCTCGGTATTAGCATACCACGTCTGAGTGGGCAAATACTCAAAGCCAACCGCGGAAGCGGTAAACTCGGGATAGTGCCGAAAAATCGCCGAAAGCTCCCGACAGAGGCGCTCCGCGTCCGCCCGCGAAAACCTCGGCACCGAAAGAGTGTCAACCACCTGCGCCGGTGGCAGCAGACGGAAATCGGGTGTGGTATCTCGCCGTGTCCGAACCCGTAGCAGATTTTGCTTGCGTCCATATTGTTCTACAGCATCTTTGTACGCTGCATCGGTTGCCAGCCAGAGCT